>NZ_JAHWBL010000010.1:0-85073 GCF_029493445.1 Nocardioides sp. ChNu-99
GGCCCGGGCCGCCGCCGCCTCGGGCGCGCCCGTGGACCTCCCGCCCGCCACCGGGCGCCGCGACGGCTCCGGCGTCGCGGTCGCGCAGCCCGTCGCGGGCTGCGGCGCCCCGGTCCTCGTCACCCAGGTCGGGCTCGGCGCGGACCCGCTCCCGACGCGACCCGATGTGGAAGGCTGAGTCGCATGGACTCCCCCTCGACCTCCCCCGCCGGCGACGGTGGCGAGCGGCCGCGCCCGAGCCGGCGCGGATGGATCATCGGCGGCATCATCGTGGTGGTCCTGCTGGTGGCCACGCTCGTGCCGGCGCTCCTCTTCGGTGACGACGACGACGGCCTGGACTTCTCCCGTCCCGACACGACGCCGGAGGACGTGCTGAAGGAGGCGAAGGAGAAGCTCGACGAGACCGAGGGCGTGGAGATCGCGCTGACCTCGCAGGGTCTCACCGACGACGTCTCGACGGCCCTGGTCAGCGCCCAGGGCACGGCCGTGCGTCCCGACGGGTTCTCCGGCGCGTTCGCGCTGCGGGCGTTCAGCCTGCCGGTCGACGTGGACATCGTGGCGACGGAGGGCACGACGTACGCCCGAGCGGCGCTGCTCGGGCCCGGCTGGCGCGAGGTCGAGCCCGAGGACTACAACGCGCCGGACCCCGGCACGCTGCTCGACCCGGACGCCGGCGTCTCCGGCATCCTCACCGCCACGCAGGACCCGGTCGAGGACGGCGAGGAGCGCTGCGGCGAGGCCACGGCCACCCGCTACACCGGCACCGTCCCCGCCGAGACCGTGCGCAACATCATCCCGGGCGCCGACGGCGACTTCGACGCGGTGTACCTCGTCGACGAGGGCGGCTTCCTGTGTCGGGCCGACCTCACCGGCGAGTTCTACACCGACGTCTCGCTGACCTACGAGATCGGGTTCAGCAACTACGGCGAGACGATCGAGATCACCGCGCCGTGACGCTGCGGGCGGCTGACCGGGCCCTGCTGGTCGTGGCGGCGGTCGCGGTCGCGATCGCCGCCGCCGACACCTACGTGGTGGTGCTGGCGCTGCCCGAGATGAGCGCCGCGGCCGGCATCGAGGCGATCGACCTGCAGCGGGCGGCGCCGATCATCTCGGGCTTCCTGCTGGGGTACGTCGCGATGCTGCCCCTCATCGGGCGCGTCGCCGACCTCGAGGGCCGGGTGCCCGTGCTCGTCCTCTCCCTGGCCGTCTTCGCGGTCGGCTCCGGCGTCACGGCGCTCGCCTACGACCTGCCCGGCATGGTCGCCGGGCGCTTCCTGCAGGGCGTCGGCGGCGGCGGGCTCGTGCCGGCGACGATGGCCCTGGTCGCCGACCTCTACCCGGTGCACCGCCGCGGGCTGCCCCTGGGCCTCGTGTCCGCGGTGCAGGAGCTGGGCAGCGTCCTCGGCCCGGTGCTGGGCGCCGCGGTGCTCGCCGTCGCCACGTGGCGTGGGATCTTCGCCCTCAACCTCGCCGCCGGTGTCGTCCTGCTGCTGGCCACCCAACGGCTGGCCCGCCGCTCGGCCATGGCGGACGCGCGCACCGCTGCCGGCGACGCGGCTCCGGTCGCCGCCGGCCCGGCCCCGCCACGACGCCACCTCGACGCCGTCTCCGTCATGCTCGCGCTGCTCGTCGCGGTGGCCGGGGCCCTCACCGCGCTGCAGCCCTCCGGGCTGGTGCGCCACGTCGTGTGGGGCGAGCTGTTCGCGCCGTACGTCGGGGAGAGCCGCTGGCTCGCTCCCGTCGGTCTGCTCGCGGTGCTGGGCCTCGTCGCCCTGCTCGCGTGGTCGCTGCTCGCCCCGGCGCCGCTGCTCGACCTGCGGCGCTGGGGGCGGGCGCTCGTCGCGGCCGACCTCCCGGGAGCGCTGCTGCTCGCCGTCGCGCTCGGCGGCGTGATCCTGGCCTTCGGCACGGGTGACCCCGAGATCCAGGTGTTCTCCGACCAGGGCCACTGGTACCTGCTCGGCTCCGCCATCGCCCTCGGGTGGCTCGTGGTGCACCTGCGCCGGTCGGCCCGGCCCCTCGTCCCGCGCGGGGCGCTGGCCGCCCGGGGCGCCTGGGGCGGGCTGCTGGTGAGCCTCTTCGTCGGCGCCGCCCTCATCGCGGCCGTGGTCGCGCTGCCGATCTTCGCCCGCACGACGGTCTACCCCGACTCCCAGCTGCTCGCCTCGCTGGTGCTGGTGCGGCTGCTCGCCGCCCTCCCGGTCGGCGCCGTGCTGGGAGGCCTGCTGCTGCGGCACGTGCCGGCGGGCGTGGTGGCCGGCGCCGGGATGGCGGCCGCCGCGGTGGGCTTCGTCGTGATGGCCCGGTGGGACGCCTCGGCGCTGGAGGGCTGGGGCGCCAACGTGCCCCTCCTGCTGACCGGTCTGGGCTTCGGCCTCGCGCTGGCCCCCGTCAACGCCGTCGTGCTCGCGTCGACCGACGACACGGTGCACGGCCTGGCCTCCGCCATGGTGGTCGTCGCTCGGATGGTCGGCATGCTCGTCGGCATCTCGGCGCTCACGACCCTCGGCCTGCGCGCCTTCTACGCCGAGCGGGACGCACTGCCGGCCATCGACGAGGTCTGCGGTCGCGTCGGCACCTGCGACGCGTACAAGGACCTCCTGCGCGACGCCGCCCTCACCCAGGAGCAGGTGGTCTTCGCGGGGGCAGCCGTGTGCGCCGCGATCGCGGCGCTGCTGGCGCTCGCCCTGTTCCGCGGTGCCGACACCCGCGGCGCCCAGCGGCCCGGCCTGCTGGTGGGCTGAGCCCTCCCGGGGGTCGGACCCGTGCGGCGCGCCGCCGGTCCCGTCCGCTACCTTGCCGTCCGTGAGCGACTTCGACGACCTCCTGGAAGCGAACCGCACGTTCTCCGAGACGTTCGAGTTCGGTGGCTTCGACGGCATCGCCCGCGCGGGCGTCGCCATCGTCACCTGCATGGACAGCCGCATCGACCCCCTCGGGATGGTCGGGCTGAAGCCGGGTGACGCCAAGATCTTCCGCAACCCGGGCGGCCGGGTGACCCCCCAGGCCCTCGAGGCCCTCGTGCTGGGCGTGCACCTGCTCAACGTGGACCGCATCCTCGTGGTGCCCCACACCCGCTGCGCGGTGGCGTCGAGCACCGAGGAGGAGCTGCACGAGCGGGTCACCGCCTCGGCCGGCGTCGACTCCACCTGGCAGACGTTCAACGTGGTGCGCGACCAGCGCGCGACGCTGGCCGCCGACGTGCACAAGGTGCGCTCGCACCCGCTCGTGCCGGAGTCCGTCAAGATCGGCGGGTTCGTGTACGACGTGGACTCCGGCCTGCTGGAGCCGGTGGCCTGACCTCAGCGGGCGGCGGTCGAGCCGTCGACGAGGGTCCGGTCGCCGACCGGCTCGTCGAGCTCGACCGTCGTCTGCCGCACCTGTCCGGGCGACGAGCACAACGCGGGACGGGGCACCTCGCGCACGACGAGCACGACCTCGTCGGCGCTCTCCTCGACGGACGTGACGCCCTCGTCGGCGCACGGGCTGGCGTCCCAGGTCACGGTGACGGAGCTGCCGTCCACCACCGCGTCGCGCCAGGCGACCGGGGTGCCGGGGTCCTCCCCGCCGACGGCGGCGCGCACGGCCGCCACCCCGCCGGCCAGGGAGCCCAGCAGCAGCACGACCGCGCCCACGAGCACCAGCCACTGGCGCCGGCCGGCCGGCGCCACCGGAGCGGTCGCGGCCCCGTCCGCCTCCGCCGCGGCGCGATCGCCGGCGGGGTGGTCGTGGGTCAACAGGTCCTCGAACAGCGACGTGTCATCTCCTCGCATAGCCCGTCCACCTTCGCACACCCGCCGGGCGTGCCCGAGGCGACGGCGGCGTGGCCCGGGCCACGCCGTACCCGGCCCGCCCGGCCCCGCCGGGCCCCCGCCGGGCCTCAGACGTCGATGGCGTCGCGGTCCACGCTGTAGCTGCCGGCCACGATGAACTCCTTGCGCGGCGCGACCTCGGAGCCCATGAGCAGCTCGAAGACGTCGGCGGCGCCCTGGGCGTCGTCGATCGTCATGCGGCGCAGGGTGCGGTGGCGGGGGTCCATCGTGGTCTCGGCCAGCTGCTGGGCGTCCATCTCCCCCAGGCCCTTGTAGCGCTGCACCGGGTCGCGCCAGCGGATGTTCTTCCGCTTCAGCTCGACCAGCTTCCGCTGCAGCTCGGCGTCGGAGTAGGTGTAGACGTATTTCTCCTGGCCCTTGCGGGGGTTGGAGAGCTCGATGCGGTGCAGCGGCGGCACGGCCGAGAAGACCCGTCCGGCCTCGATGAGCCCCGGCATGTAGCGGAAGAAGAGCGTCGCGAGCAGGCAGCGGATGTGGGCGCCGTCGGAGTCGGCGTCGGCCATGAAGATGATCCGGCCGTAGCGGGCGGAGTCGAGGTCGAAGGTGCGCCCCGAGCCCGCGCCGACCACCTGGATGATCGAGGCGCACTCGGCGTTCTTCAGCATGTCGGCCATCGAGGCCTTCTGCACGTTCAGGATCTTGCCGCGGATCGGCAGGAGGGCCTGGAACTCGGAGTTGCGCGCGAGCTTGGCCGTGCCCAGCGCGGAGTCGCCCTCGACGATGAACAGCTCCGAGCGCTCGGCGTCGGTGGAGCGGCAGTCGGCCAGCTTGGCGGGCAGGGCGGAGGACTCCAGCGCGGTCTTGCGGCGCTGGTTCTCCTTGTGCTGGCGGGCCGCGAGCCGGGTCCTCGCCGCGCCCACGACCTTGTCCATGACGAGGCGGGCCTGGGCCTTCTCGACCTTCTTCGTGCTGGTCAGGAACTCCTTGAGCTCGCGGGCGACGACCTTGCGCACGACGGTGCGGGCGGCCGGCGTACCCAGGATCTCCTTGGTCTGGCCCTCGAACTGCGGCTCGGCGAGGCTCACGGTGACGACGGCGGTGAGGCCCTCGAGCACGTCGTCCTTGAGCACGTCGGCGTCGGCCTGCTTGAGCGTCTTGGTGGCGCGCAGCACGTCGTTGAACGTGCGGGTCAGGGCCTGCTCGAAGCCGTTCACGTGGGTGCCGCCCTTGGGGGTGGCGATGACGTTCACGTACGAGCGCAGCTCGGTCTCGTAGCCGTGGCCCCAGCGCGCCGCCACGTCGACGACGAGCTCGCGCTCGACGTCCTGCGGCGTCATGTGGCCGGCCGCGTCGAGGACGGGCACCGTCTCGGTGAAGGTGTCGCTGCCCTGCAGGCGCAGGATGTCGGTGACCGCCTCGTCGTGGGCGAGGTGCTCGACGTACTCCGCGATGCCGCCGTCGAACTTGAACTCCTCCTCGCGGGCCACCTCGCCGCGCAGGTCGCGGATGACGAGCTGCAGCCCGGGGACGATGAACGCGGTCTGCCGCGCCCGCGTCACGAGGTCGTCCCACACGAAGGCCGCGTCCGAGGTGAAGATCTGGCGGTCGGGCCAGAAGCGCACCCGGGTGCCGGTGGCTCCCTTCGCCGTCACCCGCGGACCCTTGCGGGTCAGGCCCGAGCGGACCTCGAAGCCGGCGCCGGGGCCGTCCCCGTCGTACACCCCCGGCACGCCGCGGCGGAACGAGATGCCCTGCCGGGCCGGCGGCCGGTCGATGTCGACGTCGAGCCGCGAGGACAGGGCGTTGACCACGGAGGCGCCGACGCCGTGCAGGCCGCCGCTCGCAGCGTAGGAGCCGCCGCCGAACTTGCCGCCCGCGTGCAGCTTGGTGAACACGACCTCGACGCCCGGCAGCCCCGTGCGCGGCTCGACGTCGACCGGGATGCCCCGCCCGTCGTCGTGGACCTCGACGGAGTCGTCGGCGTGCAGCGTCACCTCGATGCGGCTCGCGTGCCCGCCCAGCGCCTCGTCCACGCCGTTGTCGATGATCTCCCACACGCAGTGCATGAGGCCCCGGGTGTCGGTGGACCCGATGTACATGCCCGGGCGCTTGCGGACCGCCTCCAGGCCCTCGAGGACGAGGAGGTTGGCTGCGTTGTACGTGGCGTCGATGACGGTGCTCCCTCTGCGTGCTGCCGGCGGCGTCGTACGACGTCGCGCGAGCCGCAATCTACCGGCGGGCGCCGACGGTCCCGGGGACCCGGTGCCGCCCCGCGTCGAGGGAGCGGCCCGCGCCGGACACGCCCGCGGGCGACGTACGACGAAATGCCCCCCGGCGACCCGCCCAGGCGGGAGGATGGCGTCGCCCCCTCGACGGCGAGGGGGCGACAGCCAGCACGGCACCACCGTGTGCACGTCCGCGGAGCACCTCCCCCGTCTCAGGAGTGGGGCGCACCGTCGGCGGGTAGAGCGGGTCGTGATGGGATCCAGGTGTCACCCCGGCCACAGCCCCAGGGGAATGTTTTCCCCCGGGGCTAGGTTGGAGGTGGCACCGATGAAGAGAAATGAGGCCGATGTGACCACTGCAGTTGCCCCCAACTCCGCGGCACTGACCGCGACGGACCGCTGCGACCGCTGCGGCGCCCAGGCCTACCTGCGTGTCGAGCTGGCCAGCGGCGGCGAGCTCCTGTTCTGCGCGCACCACGCGCGTCAGCACGGGGACGCCCTCCGATCCGTCGCGAGCAACGTCCAGGACGAGACCCACCGACTCCAGGGCACGCCCGGCGCGGGATCCGCCGAGTAACGCCCAGGGCGCGCACCGCGCCCCCCGACGACCGACCACGACGGCCCCGGACCACCAGGTCCGGGGCCGTCGTGCGTCCCGTCCCTCCGCGACCTGCGAGGATGACGGCCGTGACCTGGACCGACGCCCTCGTGGCGCTGCTCGTGGCCGTCGGCATCGTCGGCATCGTCGTGCCGGTGCTCCCCGGCACCCTGCTCATCGGGGCGACCTTCCTCGGCTGGGCCGCGCTCACCGGCGGCGCCGCCTGGGGGTGGTTCGCCGCCATCGCCACCATCCTCGTCGTGGGCACCGTCGTGCAGTACGCGCTCCCCGGGCAGCGCCTCAAGGCCGCCGGCGTGCCCGGCCGCACGCTCCTGCTGGGAGGCCTCGCCGGTGTCGTCGGGTTCTTCGTGATCCCCTTCGTCGGCCTGTTCGTCGGGTTCGTGGCGGGCGTGTACGCCGCGGAGGTGCAGCGCGTCGGGTCCGTCGCCGCCCGGCCGTCGACCGTCGCGGCGCTCAAGGCGGTCGCGATGAGCATCGCCATCGAGGCCACCGCGGCGGTCGTCGCCTCCCTCGTGTGGTTCGTGGCCGTCCTCCAGCTCTGAGGCCGGCCACCGGGGTACCGGGGGCACATGCGCCGCCACCTGCTCGCCGTACCCGCCCTGCTCCTGCTCCCCGCCCTCGCCGCCTGCTCGGCGAGCGACGAGGAGTCCCCCGACAACGTCGCGCCCGAGGCCAGCTCGAGCGTGGGCACCGGCATGACCGAGAGCGGCTCGCCGTCGGCGAGCTCCACCTCCTCCGGCAGCGCGGACTCGGGGGCGAGCTCCGACGCGTCCGGCGCCCCCGCCGACGCGCCGGCCTGCACCGAGGTGTGGGTCGCCGGCGGCAGCATCCCCGCCGACTACGCGGGCTGCCTCGCCGAGGACGGGAGCCTCGAGGTCGCCGAGACCACCGAGTGCGCGGACGGCCGCCAGCTGCTCACCGGACCGTCCGGCTTCGGCTTCGCGGGCGAGACCGCCACCCCGACCCCCGCCGGGCTCGACGAGCCCGACCCCGCCAGCCCCGAGTACGCCGCCGCGCTCGCGGACTGCACGGGCTGACCGCGCGCCCGGCACGACAGCCGGCTCCCGCAGCCGGTACGACGACGGCCCGCCACCGAGGATCTCGGTGACGGGCCGTCGTGGTGACGCGGGCGCTCAGTCCAGGTAGTCGCGCAGCACCTGCGAGCGCGACGGGTGGCGCAGCTTACTCATCGTCTTCGACTCGATCTGGCGGATGCGCTCGCGCGTCACGCCGTACACCTTGCCGATCTCGTCGAGGGTCTTGGGCTGGCCGTCGGTCAGGCCGAAGCGCATCGAGACGACGCCGGCCTCGCGCTCCGACAGCGTGTCGAGGACCGCGTGCAGCTGCTCCTGGAGCAGCGTGAACGACACGGCGTCGGCGGGCACGATCGCCTCGGAGTCCTCGATGAGGTCACCGAACTCCGAGTCGCCGTCCTCGCCCAGCGGCGTGTGCAGCGAGATGGGCTCGCGGCCGTACTTCTGGACCTCGACGACCTTCTCGGGCGTCATGTCCAGCTCCTTGGCCAGCTCCTCCGGGGTGGGCTCGCGGCCCAGGTCCTGGAGCATCTGGCGCTGGACGCGGGCCAGCTTGTTGATGACCTCGACCATGTGCACCGGGATGCGGATGGTGCGGGCCTGGTCGGCCATCGCGCGGGTGATGGCCTGACGGATCCACCACGTCGCGTAGGTCGAGAACTTGTAGCCCTTGGTGTAGTCGAACTTCTCGACCGCACGGATGAGGCCGAGATTGCCCTCCTGGATCAGGTCCAGGAAGAGCATGCCGCGACCCGTGTACCGCTTCGCGAGCGAGACGACGAGCCGCAGGTTGGCCTCGAGCAGGTGGTTCTTCGCGCGGCGCCCGTCGTCGGCGATCCACTCGAGCTCCTCGAGCACCTTGGGCGTGATCTTGCCGCCCTTGGCGAGCTTCTCGTCGGCGAAGAGGCCGGCCTCGATGCGCTTGGCGAGCTCGACCTCCATCTCCGCGTTGAGGAGGGGAACCTTGCCGATCTGCTTCAGGTAGTCCTTGACCGGGTCGGCCGTCGCGCCGGCCACCATGACCTGCTGCTCGGGCTCGTCCGTATCGTCGGCCGCCGAGACGACGAAGGAGGCCTCCTTCTCGTCCTGCTTGATCGTGGGGTCGGCCTTGACGTCCTTCTCGAACACCTCGTCCGGGATGTCGGGCAGGATCTTCTTGCCGTCGGGACCGACCTCGACCGCGGGGGTCTCCGCGCCGCCGGCCTCCTCGACCTCGACCTCGATCACGTCCTCGACCACCTCGATGCCCTCGAGGTCGACCACGTCCTCGACGTCCACGCCGTCCACCTCGGGGGCGTCCGGGGCGTCGGGGGCGGCCTTCGCCGCCGCCTTCTTCGCCGGGGCGGCCTTCTTCGCCGCCGCCTTGGCGGGGGCCTTCTTGGCCGCGGTCTTCTTCGCCGTGCCGGCGCTGGCCGTCGTCGTACGACGGGTGGCCGACGCCGCGACGGCGCGGGTGGCGCCCGCGGCGATGTCGACGGTGATGCCGAGGGTGCTCAGGTGCACGAGCAGGGCCTTGAGGTGGACGGGCTCGATGGCCGCGTCCTCGCTCGCCTGCCGGACCTGGTCGGGGGTGACCACGCCGGCCGCCGAGCCGTGCTCCACCAGAGCGGCCAGGGCGGGGTGCGCGAGCACCTCGGCGGGGAGCTTCTTGCGTGCGATCGAAGCCACGAACACCTCTCGTCAACTACATCAGGGCGCGGCAGAGCCAGGTACTGTCAAGAGCCGCGTGCACCATGATGCCACGGGCCCCCAGCCGTCGCCGACCTGACCCGCGTGACGCCCCGCGTCTCGTCCCGCGTCACGCTCCGGCGGCGTCGCCCAGGAAGCTGAGCCGCACCTCGCGCTCGGTGTTGTCCACGTTGAGGTCGACGAGGCAGATGCTCTGCCAGGTGCCGAGCGCGAGCCGGCCGCCCAGCACCGGCACGGTGGCGTACGGCGGGACGAGCGCCGGCATCACGTGGGAGCGCCCGTGCCCCCGGCTGCCGTGCCGGTGGCGCCACCGGTCGTCCGCGGGCAGCAGGTCCCCGAGCGCGGCCAGCAGGTCGTCGTCGCTGCCCGCGCCGGTCTCCAGGATGGCGATGCCCGCCGTCGCGTGGGGCACGAACACGTGGAGCAGGCCGTCGCCGCGCCCCGCGGCGTACTCCCGGCAGTCCTCGGTCAGGTCGAGCACGACCTCGCGGTCGCCGGTGCGGTAGGTCCGGGTCTGGCTGTCCATCCTGCGATCGTGCCAGGCGGGCCCGCGTCGCACCCGCCCCTAGGCACGACCCGCGTCCCGGACCGCCGCCTCCATGCGCGCGAGCTCGTCGGGGCGTCCGTGGTAGCGCCGGTAGCTGTGGACGACGAGGGCGAGGCTGACGAGCCCGGAGAGCACCTGGCTCAGGCCCGCGGTCAGGCCGCCGGGCAGCCAGGTCCAGCCGGGGAGCACCCACCACGACGGCTGGTCCGGCGCCCAGATCCAGAGGACGCCCGAGGCGGCGAGCAGCGTCGTACCGACGATCGAGGCCCATGCCTGGGGGTGGGTGCGCACGCCGCGGGCGGCCGCGAGCTCGACCTGCGCGCGCAGCCGGTCGACGCGACGGGCCGCCCAGTCCTGGTGGCGCGCCAGGATGCCGAGGCCGATGACGCCGACGAGCAGTCCCGGGCCCGGCAGGGGGAACAGCGCGACCCCGAGGAGCAGCAGCACCCAGCCGACCGTGATCGCCCCCAGCCGACGCATGCGGACGAGGGTGACCGCCCTCCGCGACCGGCAGGTGAACGCGCGACCACGAGAGCCACCGGCCGTCCGGATCCGGCCGTCGAGATCCGGCCGCCGCGCTCAGGCCGGCTCGAGCAGGCCCTGCTCGTCGACCAGCCGGGTCGCCAGGGTCTTGTAACCGTTCTCCTCGAACAGCACCGTCACCTGGTGCTCGTCGGCCGCGACGACCACCCCGGTGCCGAACTCGGCGTGCACCACGCGCTCGCCCCGGCGCTCGTCGTCGACCTCGGGCGCCTCCTCGGCCCGGCCCGAGCGGCAGTTGTCGCAGAGCCCGCAGACGTCGGCGGACTGGCCGTAGTAGCCCAGCAACCACGCGGCGCGGCAGCGACCCGTCTCGGCGTACTCCCGCATCATCTCCACGCGCGACTGCTCCAGACGGCGACGCTCGCGCGCGACCTCCAGCACGGCGTCGACGTCCGCGTCGGGGCCCGCGAGCTCGGCCAGGTTGAGCACGCGGGTGGCGGCCGCCGTACCGACACCGGCCGCCTCGGCGACCGCGCGCGGCTCCTCGGGGGCACCGTCGCCGTGCCGCCGGGCGGCGTCCAGCACCGAGCGGACGGTGCCGCGGCGCGGCACCCCGGCGGAGAAGAAGCGGCCGAGGGCACGGTCCTCCGGCCGGTGCACGAGCACGACGTCGGCCGGGTCGCCGTCGCGCCCGGCGCGGCCGATCTCCTGGAAGTAGTCGTCGACCGACGCCGGTGCGCCGGCGTGGACGACGAGACGCACGTCGGGCTTGTCGATGCCCATCCCGAACGCCGACGTCGCCACCAGCACGTCGAGGTCGCCCGCGTCGAACCGGGTGTGCACCTCCTCGCGGTCCGCGCGACGCAGGCCGGCGTGGTACGCCGCGCTGCGGCGGCCGCGGGCGGCGAGATCGCCCGCCAGCTGCTCGGCGTGCTTGCGGGTACGCACGTAGACCAGTGACATCCCGGTCCCCGCAGCGTCGTCGGCGGAGCGGTCGGCCAGGTCGAGCACGCGCTCGTCGAGCCGGTCGCCGTCGGGCACCTGCTCCACCGCGAGCCGCAGGTTGGGGCGGGACAGGTCGGCGGTGACCACTGCGGGGTCCTCGAGACCCAGGCGGGAGGTGAGGGACGCGAGCACCGGGGCGGCCGCGGTGGCGGTCGTCGCCACGCGCCGCGCGCGACCGCTCGTCTGGTCGAGCCGGTCGAGCAGGGACCCCAGACGCAGATAGTCGGGGCGGAAGTCGTGGCCCCACTCCGAGACGCAGTGCGCCTCGTCGACGGCCACGAGCCCGGGCGGGCAGGCGGCGAGCGCCTCGGCGACCTCGGCGTTGGCCAGCTGCTCGGGGGCCAGGAACACGAGGTCGACCTCGCCCCGGCCGACCGCCGCGAGCACCTCGGCGCGGCGCCCCTTGGCCAGCGTCGAGTCGAGCCGCTCGACCCGTACGTCGGTCTCCTCGAGGTGGGCGACCTGGTCGCGCTGGAGGGCGAGCAGCGGTGAGACGACGAGCGTCCACCCGTCGACGAGGCGCCCGGCCGCCAGGTAGACCAGCGACTTGCCCGAGCCGGTCGGCGCGAGCACCACGGTGTCCGTGCCCTCGACCACCGAGCGCAGCGCCTCCCGCTGCCAGTCGGTCATGTCGTCGACACCGAAGACGGCGGCTGCCGCGTCGATGCGCTCGTCCGTCGTCTGCTCCGCCATGCGCAGAGACTGGCAGCGCCCTCCAAGCGCGTCGCCCGGCCGGCACAGCGCCCTACTTCTTCGCCGCGGCCTTCTTCATCTTCTTGTAGTCGCGCACCTTCTGCAGCGACGCGCCGTCGACGACGTCGGCGACCGAGCGGTAGCCGGGCTCGGCGTAGTCGCCGACCGCCAGCTCCCAGCCGTCGGGGCGCACGTTGCGCTGCTTGGCCAGCAGGGCCACGAAGATCTGGGCCTTCTGCTTGCCGAAGCCCGGCAGGGCCATGACCCGCTTCAGCAGGTCCTTCCCGCTCGTCGCCTCGGTCCACAGCCGGGCGGCGTCCCCGTCGTGCTCGTCGACGACGATGCGGGCCAGCTCCTGCAGCCGCGCGGCCATCGAGCCGGGGAAGCGGTGGATGGCCGGCGGCGTGGCGCACAGGGCGGCGAACTCCTCCGGGTCGGCCGCGGCGATGCGCGCCGGGTCCAACGTGCCGAACCGGTCGAGCACCTTCGCGGGGCCGCGGAACGCGTGCTCCATCGGGTACTGCTGGTCGAGCATCATGCCGACGAGGAGCGCGAAGGGGTCGGACTCGAGAACGGCGTCGGCGGCCGCGTCACCGGTGATCTGGATGGCCATGGGCCCATCCTGCCGCAGCAGGCGCCCCGCAGCGCCCGGCAGCGCGCTCAGCCGGCCGCGGGCACCTTGACGGCGAGCACGGGGGTGCGGGCGTCGAGCAGGATCCGCTGCGCGTTGCTGCCGAGCAGCAGCTTGCCGACCGGGGTGCGGCGCCGCAGCCCGATGACGATGAGGTCGGCGTCGAGCTCGTCGGCGACCGCCAGCAGGTCCTCGGCCGGGTCGAACGCGCCGGTCGTCACGCGCACCTCGTGGGGCAGGCCGGCGGCGGCGAGCAGCTCGCGGGCCGGCTCGAGCCCCTCGACGGTGTCCTCGCCGCGGGTCGCACTCACCAGCACGACGCGGGCCTCGCGCAGCCGGGCCTCCTCGATCGCCTTGTGCAGGGCCGCCTCACCCTCCGGCTTGGTCACGTATCCCACGACGATCGTCGTCACGCTCTCCCCCTCGCTGCCCCAGCCGCTCCGGCCGCACCGGTCACGGCGGGCCCTCCCGGGCACGCTAGCCGATGCGTCCGCCCGGCGCGCTCTGTGGAGAGCCGCTCGCCCCGGACGGTGCCACGGGCCAGGCTGGCGGTCGTGACGATCCCGGTCCCCTGCCCCGCGCACCCGGTCGGCGACGGCCCGCCGGCCGGCACGTCGTACGACGAGCTGCGCGCCGCCGTCCGGGCCCTCCTGGCCGAGGGGCGTCGCACCCGCTTCGCGCCGCGGGTGCACGCGGGGCGGCCGGGCGGCACGACGCACAGCGTGGAGGCCACGCCGTACGACGACCAGGCGCTGCGGGCCGACGTGCTGACCGTGATGGTCGAGGCCCTGGGCGCGACCGTGCCGCCCCTCGTGTGGGTCACCCGGCCGGGAGGGGCGGGCGCGCCGGAGGTGGCGGACCTCGACCTGTCGTGGCTGCGCGCCACCCGGGCGGCGTCGGGCGAGCTCGGCCTGCCGCTGGCCTTCGCCGTCGTCACCCGGCACGGGTGGTGGGACCCGCTGGGCGGGCAGAGCCGCACGTGGCGCCGGCTGCGGTGAGCGACGGCCGGCGCTCCTCGGGGCTCAGACGTCCCAGGTGTGCACGGGCTCGTTGGTGTGCATCCGCTGGCGGTAGTCGCCGGACGCCCGGCGCAGCGCCTCCTCGCGGGGCACGCCGTCACCCTCCGCCCGCACCCGCCGCACGAGCCAGTCGGCACCGTTGGTGCCGCGCAGGCAGCGCTGCTCCACCACCCCGAGGAGCCGGTCGATCTCGTCGGTGCCCACGCCCCAGGCGAGCAGGCCGCTGCGGGCCTGCGGCAGCAGGCGGCGCAGCACCAGCTCGGTGACGGGCACCTGGCCGACGCCGGGCCAGTACACCTGGGCGTCGATGCCGTGCTGGGCGGCGGTGTGGAAGTTCTCCTCCGCCGCGCTGAACGACATCTGCGACCACAGCGGCCGCTCGTCGGTGGCGAGCTCGCGCACGAGCCCGAAGTAGAACGCCGCGTTGGCGATGGTGTCGACCACCGTGGGCCCGGCGGCCAGCACCCGGTTCTCGACCCGCAGGTGCGGCCGGCCGTCGGCGATGTCGTAGACCGGCCGGTTCCACCGGTAGACGGTGCCGTTGTGCAGCCGCAGCTCGGTGAGCTCCGGCACCCCGCCGTCTTCCAGCACGGCCAGCGGGTCCTCCCCCTCGGTGACGGGCAGGAGGGCCGGGAAGTAACGGACGTTCTCCTCGAACAGGTCGAACACCGACGTCACCCACCGCTCGCCGAACCACACCCGCGGCCGCACGCCCTGCACCTTGAGCTCCTCGCTGCGGGTGTCGGTGGCCTGCTCGAAGAGCGGGATGCGGGTCTCGCGCCACGCCTCCTTCCCGAACAGGTACGGCGCGTTCGCCCCCACCGCGACCTGCACCCCGGCGATGGCCTGGGAGGCGTTCCAGTACGCCGCGAAGTCCTCCGGCGCGGTCTGCACGTGCAGCTGCGTGCTCGTGCAGGCGGCCTCCGGCACGATCGAGTCGGTGCGGCTGCGCACCCGCTCCACGCCGCGCACGTCGATCTCGATGTCCTCGCCGCGGGCCGCGAGGATCTGCTCCGACAGCAGGGCGTAGCGCGGGTTCGGGCTCAAGGAGGCGGGTCGCATGTGGCCCTCGCCGAGCGTCGGCAGGATGCCGACCATCACCAGGTGGGCACCCACGGCCGCGCTGGCCGCCTCGGCGTCGTTGAGGCTGCGGCGCAGCCCCTCCTCGAACGTGGTCAACCCGCCGGGGCCCCCGGCGACCTCGGGCGCGAGCCGGGCGGGCGGCACGTTGATCTCGATGTTGAACTGGCCCAGCTCGGTCTGGAAGTCGGGGTGCGCGATGGCCTCGAGGACCTCGGCGTTCCGCAGCGCGGGGCGCTCCTCGGCGTCCACGAGGTTCAGCTCCACCTCGAGCCCGGTGCGCGGGTCGTCGGCCTCGAACGCGTCCTCGCGGAGCATGCGGGCGAGCGCGTCGAGGGAGTGCCGGACCTTCTCGCGGTGCCGCGTGCGGTCGGCACGGGTGAACTGCTGGTGATCGACCTCGTCGCCCATGGCCGCGAGCGTAGTGGGCGCCCGCGCAGGGGCACCTGCACTCAGGCGGGCGAGGGCAGCTCCCCCGCGCCGACCTCCTCCCACCAGTCCGGCGGCGTCGCCGTGAGCAGCAGGTCCCGCACGAGGCAGCCGAGGCCGTGGTCGGCCACCTCGGCCAGGCACACGTCGACCGCGCACCAGGCCAGGGCGCCGTCACCGTGCAGCCAGGCGCACAGCCCCACGAGGGCCGCCACGCCCGACCGAGCCCCCTCCGGCGCGCGGCGCAGGGCGGGCACCCAGAGGTCGAGGTGCGCCAGGGCGTCCGGGCGGGTCATCCCCGCCCACGCGGCGTCGCGGTTCACCCCGACGTCCAGGGCGACGAGCAGCCGGGCCAGGTCGGCCGCAGCCGGCTCGACCCCCGACTCCAGCGCCCGCAGCACGGTGCGCCGTACCCACGCCGCCTCCTCGCCGCGACGCACCCGGCGGCGCTCGCGCACGACCGCGGCGGCGACGTCACGTCGCCGGTCGGGGGGCAGCGGGGCCAGCTGCGCCGCCATCGCCGCCCGGGAGCGATGCACGACCCGGCCGTCGACCACGGCCCGGGTCCGCACCGGGTGGGTGTCGTTGCGGTACGGCGTGCCCGCCCCGGTGGGGACGGACCCGGCGCCCGCGTCGTACCAGCGCCGCCCGTCCGCCCGGACGGCGACCGCGAGACCCAGCCCCTCCTGCCAGCAGCGGTCGCGCAGCGCGTCGGCGACGGCGGTGGCGAGCGGGGCGTCGTCGGTGTAGAGGACGGCGGCGAGCACACCGACACCGTGCCGCACGCAGGGAGCGACGACCGCGTCGACGACGAGGTTGGCGTCGCGGGGGTCGGCCGGCAGGTCGATGCGCAGGTGCATGCCACTGCGGCCCGGCGCACCCGGGCGCCCGGACGCGCCGTCCGCCCCGAAGGTCAGCACGGCCAGCGAGTCGGCGGGCTCGAAGCCGAGCACGACCGGCACGGCGGCCAGGACGTCGGCGGGCGTGCGCAGGCGTACGACGGGCGGGTCGGTGGCGGGCGGGCTGGCGCTCGCGGGGACGGAGCGGAGGGGTCGGGGGCCGGTACGGCGTTGTTCGGTCATGCCTCCCGGGGTCCCCGGCCCGCGGGACGCCCACCCCGGGGATCGTCGGCCTGTGGAGGAGCGGCGGCTGACGCCGGGCTGTGGACGAGGAACGGCTAGCGTGCCCTGCGTGTCGCCGTCCGTGCCGCCTCCGCCCGGGCCCGTCGTCCGACGGCCCCACGCGTCGGTGCTGCACCTCGACCTCGACGCCTTCTTCGCCGCCGTCGAGCAGCGGGACAAGCCCTCCCTGCGCGGCAAGCCCGTCGTCGTGGGCGGCACCGGCGGGCGCGGCGTCGTGGCCACCGCGTCGTACGAGGCCCGCGTGTTCGGCGTGCGGTCGGCCATGTCGACCCGGGAGGCGCGCGCCCGGTGCCCGCACGCGGCGTACCTCCGGGGGCGCTTCGACGCCTACCGCGAGGCCAGCGGCGTCGTCATGGGACTGCTGCGCGAGGTCTCCCCGCTCGTCGAGCCCCTGTCGATGGACGAGGCGTTCGTCGACCTCGCCGCCGCCACGGACCCCGCGCTGCGGGACCTGTCGACGCCGGCCGTCACGGAGTTCGCCGAGGAGCTGCGCACCCGGGTGCGGGAGGCCACCGGCGGGCTGACGGCGTCGGTCGGTCTCGGCACCTCCAAGTTCGTCGCCAAGGTCGCGAGCGACCTCGACAAGCCCGACGGCCTCGTCGTCGTGGCGCCGGGGACCGAGCAGGAGCTGCTGCGTCCCATGCCCGTCTCCGTCATCCCCGGCGTCGGGCCCGCCACCGCCGAGCGTCTGCGCCGCGCGGGCGTGCGCACCGTCGCCGACCTCGAGGGGCTCGGCCTCGACGAGCTGGTGCGCCAGGTCGGCAACGCCCACGGCCGCTCGCTGCACGACCTGGCCCGCGCCCACGACCCGCGGCCGGTCGTCGCCGAGCGGGAGGCGAAGTCGGTGAGCGCCGAGGGCACCTACGAGACCGACCTGCGTGACACCGCCGTCATGGCCGACCTCCTCGCCCGGCAGGCCGGCGGCGTCGCGCGCCGCCTGGCCGACGCGGGGCTGTCGGGGCGCACCGTGACGATCAAGGTGCGCCTGCACGACTTCACCACGCTCAACCGCTCCGCGACCCTGCCGTCGCCGGTCGACGACGCCGCGAGCATCGCGCGCGTCGCCCGTCGGCTGCTGGCCGAGCTCGCGACCACCACCGACCTGCGCGACGGCGTGCGCCTGCTCGGCGTCGGCGTCTCGGGACTGGCCGACTGGGTGCAGGAGGACCTCTTCGGCACCCTGCTGCCCGGCCCCGACGACCCCGACGAGCCGGCCGCGGCCGCCGACCCCCACGCCGCCCCTGGCGCGGACCCGGAGGCGGGGGCCGGCCCGGCCGACGACCCCGCCGGCGCGGGCGCCCGCAGCGACACGACGTACGCGCCCGGCACCGACGTGGAGCACGACGAGCACGGCCGGGGCTGGGTGTGGGGCTCGGGCCGCGGCGTCGTCACCGTGCGTTTCGAGACCGCCGCGACGCCGCCCGGGCCCGTCCGCTCGTTCCGCGTCGACGACCCGGCGCTGCGGCCCTGGGTGCGGCCGACGTCCCCCGCCCGCGACCGGGACGCGGAGGACGGCGGGGAGGACGGCGGCGGCGCCGTCGTACCCCGCGACTAGCCTCGGGCCCATGACCTCGAGCGTCCCCGAGCACCCGCCCGTCGCCGAGCCCCGGCCCGTGACGACCACCCACCACGGCCACGAGCGCAGGGACGAGTACGACTGGCTGCGGGCCAAGGACGACCCGGAGGTCCTCGCCCACCTCGAGGCCGAGAACGCGTGGACCGAGGCCCGCACCGCGCACCTCGCCGACCTGCGGGCGACGATCTTCGAGGAGATCAAGGCCCGCACCCGGGAGACCGACCTGTCGGTGCCGACCCGCAACCGCGGCTACTGGTACTACTCGCGCTCCTTCGAGGGCAAGGAGTACGGCGCGAGCTGCCGTGTCGCGGTCACGGACCCCGACGACTGGACACCCCCGCAGCCGGCGGCCGACAGCGCTCCCGACCAGCCCGCGCTGCCCGGCGAGGAGCTGCTGCTCGACCTCGACGAGCTGGCGGAGGGCCACGAGTTCTTCTCCCTCGGCGGCTCCTCGATCAGCCCCAGCACGACGCTGCTCGCCCACGCCACCGACACGGTGGGCGACGAGCGCTACACGGTGCGGGTCAAGGACCTCGCGACCGGCGACCTGCTCGCCGACGAGCTGACCGGCGTGCTGGGCGGCGTCACCTGGAACCGGGACTCCGACGCCTTCTACTACACGACGGTCGACGACACCTGGCGCCCCGACAAGGTCTGGCGCCACGTGCTGGGCACCGACCAGGCCGACGACGAGCTGGTCTTCCACGAGACCGACGCCCGCTACTGGACCGGCATCGGCCGCTCCCGCACCGACCGGTTCCTCCTCGTCTTCACCGGGTCGAAGACGACGAGCGAGGTGCGCTTCCTCGACTTCGACGACCCCGCGGCCGGTCTCCAGCTGTTCGCCCCCCGCGTCGAGGGTGTCGAGTACGGCGTGGAGCACGCCCGCCTGCGCGGCGAGGACGTGTTCCTGGTGCTGCACAACGCCGACGGGCCCGACTTCGCGGTCGCGACCGCGCCGGTGGCGCCGACCCCGCGCGCCGCGTGGCGCCCGCTGCTCGCCCACGACGCGGCGGTGCGGCTCGAGGCCGTCGAGGCCTTCGCCGGGCATCTCGTCGTCCACCAGCGCAGCGAGGGCCTCACCCAGCTGCGCATCCTCGAGCTCGACGACGCCGCGCCGAGCGGCGTCGGGGACGACTACCTCGTCGCGTTCGACGAGGCGGTCCACACCATCGACACGGGCAGCAACCCGGCGTTCGACCAGCCGGTGGTGCGGCTGGGCTACACGACGTTGGCCGTGCCGGCGTCGGTCTACGACTACGACGTCCGCACCCGCGAGCGGCACCTGCTGCGCCGCACCCCGGTGCTCGGCGGCTACGACCCGTCCGACTACGTCGAGCAGCGCCTGTGGGCCACCTCCGACGACGGCGAGCAGGTGCCGATCTCGCTGGTGGCGCGGCGCGAGGTCGCCGACGCCGTCGCCGCGGGCACGCCCGCGCCGCTGCACCTCTACGGGTACGGCTCCTACGAGGTGTCAGTGGACCCGTACTTCTCGGTGGCGCGCCTCTCGGTGCTCGACCGCGGCGCGGTCTTCGCCATCGCGCACGTGCGCGGCGGCGGCGAGATGGGCCGGCGGTGGTACGACGCCGGGAAGATGGAGCACAAGCAGAACACCTTCACCGACTTCATCGCCTGCGGCCGCCACCTGGTCGCCGAGGGCTGGACGACCCCCGACCGGATGGTCGCCGAGGGCGGCAGCGCCGGCGGGCTGCTCATGGGCGCGGTCGCCAACCAGGCGCCCGAGCTGTGGGCCGGGATCGTGGCCGACGTGCCGTTCGTCGACGCGCTCACCTCCATGCTCGACTCGTCGCTGCCCCTGACCGTGGGCGAGTACGAGGAGTGGGGCAACCCGGAGGACGACCCGGAGGCCTACGCCCGGATGGCGGGCTACGCCCCGTACGACAACGTCGCCGCCGTCGACTACCCGCCGATCCTCGCGGAGACGTCGCTCAACGACACGCGGGTGCTGTACGTCGAGCCCGCGAAGTGGGTCGCCCGCCTGCGGGCGACCGCCGTGGGCCGCCGCGACTTCCTCCTGCGCACCGAGATGTCGGCCGGCCACGGCGGGGTCTCGGGCCGCTACAAGTCGTGGCACGACCGGGCCTTCAGCCTGGCCTGGATCCTCGACCGGATGGGCCTCGCGGAGCGTGCTCCCCTCGAAGACTGAGACCTCCCCGCGAGGACTGAGAAGTCCCTGAGATTACTGGTTCTGTGCAACTCGCAGGGATTCCCGCTCGTCGGGTACTGGTGAGACGCGCGGCGGGGGGACCCCATCCCATCGGGAATCCCCGCCGCGCCGAAGCAGTTACACCACACGTGCGGCGTACCACCCGACGCCGCACCGACGAGGAGGCGGGTCAGATGTCCACACGCACCACGAAGGCAGCAGGACGCGCGACCGGGGACCGCGACATCGAGGGTCGCGACAGCGTCGGCCTGTACCTGGACGAGATCGCCCGTACGCCGCTGCTCGACGCGATCACCGAGGTCGAGCTGGCCAAGACGATCGAGGCGGGCCTGTACGCCGAGCACCTGCTGGCGATCGGCCGGGTCGGCCGCCGCGGCGGCGGCGCACCGAAGTCCGCCAACCGCGAGGAGCTCGAGTGGCTCGCGGCCGAGGGCCAGCGCGCCATCGACACGTTCATCCAGGCCAACCTGCGCCTGGTCGTCTCGATCGCCCGCAAGTACGGCCGCTCGCAGATGCCGATGCTCGACCTGATCCAGGAGGGCAACACGGGCCTGATCCGCGCGGTCGAGAAGTTCGACTACGCGAAGGGCTTCAAGTTCTCCACCTACGCCACCTGGTGGGTGCGCCAGGCCATCACCCGCGGCATCGCGCAGCAGGCCCGTGTCGTGCGGCTGCCCGTGCACGTGGTCGAGGAGCTCAACCAGGTCAGCGGCGCCCGCCGCACCCTGGAGCGCCAGCTGGGCCGCGACCCCGAGCCCGAGGAGATCGCCACCGAGCTCGGCATGACGATGGAGCGCGTCACCGACCTGCTCTCGTGGGGCCGCGAGCACGTGAGCCTCGACTCCCCCGTCGACGAGGACGGCGACACCTCGCTCGGCGACCTCATGGCGCAGGAGACCTCGCCCGGCCCCGACCTGACGGTGCTCGACGTGGAGTCCCGCGACCGGCTCAACACGCTGGTCGCGCTGCTCGACGACCGCTCCGCCGACATCATCCGCTCGCGCTACGGCCTGGCCGACGGCCGCCAGCACAAGCTGGCCGACATCGGCACCAAGCACGGCATCTCGGCCGAGCGCGTGCGCCAGCTCGAGCGGGAGGCCCTGCAGAAGCTGCGCGGCTTCGCGGACCCCGACCTGGCTGCCTGACCCCGGCCCGGTCCGCCCGGGTCCTCAAGACCCGGGCACCCGCCCCAGCTCGCCGACGACCTCCACCACACGCTGGTGGAGGTCGTCGCGCGTCCCGGTGTTGTCGATGACGTGGGTGGCGACCGCGAGCCGCTCCTCCCGCGTCGCCTGCGCGGCGATGCGGGCGCGGGCGTCGGCCTCCGTCCAGCCCCGGTCGCCCGTCATCCGCCTGACCTGCACCTCGACGGGGACGTCGACCACGACCACGGCGTCGAAGCGACCCTGCTGCCCCGTCTCCACCAGGAGCGGGATGTCGTGCACGACGAGCGTCCCCGGCCCGGCCGCGGCCTCGACCTCGGCGGCGGCCGCCCGGATGAGCGGGTGCAGGATCCCCTCGAGGGCGACCCGCCGGTCGGGATCGGCGAAGACGATCGCGCCCAGCGCGGCCCGGTCCAGCGTGCCGTCGTCGGCGAGCACGGACGGGCCGAACTCCTCGACGACGGCGGCGAGCCCCGGCGTACCCGGCTCGACGACCTGGCGGGCGAGCAGGTCGGAGTCCACGACCACCGCCCCCAGCTCGCGCAGCACGGCGGCCACGGTGCTCTTGCCGGAGGCGACTCCCCCGGTCAGCCCGATCCTCATGCGTCCTCCCTCATGCGTCCTCCTCGGTGGCGGTGAACCGCGCGTGCACGCGGACGGTGAGCTCGACGGGGGCCGGGGAGACGGGCGCCTGCGCGAAGCCCGGGCCCGCGCCGGGGACGCTGCTCATGGCCCGCCACGCACCGCGCTCACCCGCCTGGTCCAGCAGTCCCGCGTCGGCGAGCGCGGCGAACCGGGGCGTGCCGAGGCCGGCCGCGGCGGCGTACCCCTCGGCGCGGTCGCGGGCGTCGGCGACCGCGGCGCGCCGCAACCGGGCCAGGACCTCCGCCCGGTGCTCCGGCACCAGGGTCCACGCGACGTGGGCGACCTCGAACCCGTCGACGTCGGAGGCCCGCGCGACCCACCGGGCGAGAGCGGCCGCGTCGTCCAGCTCGACGCGGATCGCGACGAGGGCGTAGCGCACCGGCGCGTCGCCCGCACCGCGACCCTCGCGCTCCCAGCGGTCCTCCCGGCCGGACACGACGGCGTCGACCGAGCGCGACCGGACGGGCCCGTCCGCCGGCAGGAGAGCCACGACCTGCTCCGCCGCTCGCGCGACCTCGGCGTGCACCTGCGCGCCGTCGGGGCCGGTACGGCGGACCCGGGCGTGCACCGTGGCCCGGTCGGGCGGGACCGCGGCGTGCGCCACGCCCTCGACGGTGATCTCGACCTGCGTCACGCCGCCGACCCTACTGGCCGGCCAGGGCCGCCTCCGCGCTCGCGCGGCACACCTCGTCCCAGGGCGTGGGCGCCAGCCCCAGCTCGGTCTCGGCGGCGGTCGAGTCCAGCACGTAGGGACGCTCGAACTGGTGGACCGTCTCGCGCAGCTCGCGGAGCAGCGGCACGACGGTGCCACCGACGGTGAGGAGCGCGCGCGGCCACGGCCGCACGCGCACGGGCGGGCGGCCCACTGCCCGGCACAGGTCGGCGATGGTCTCGGCCTGCGTGCGCGCCGGGTTGGTCGGCACGTGCCAGACGCGACCCTGGGCCTCGGGCTGGTCGACGACGGCCACCAGCGTGCGCGCGACGTCGCGCACGTCCGTCATGGAGTGGGGCACGTCCGTGCGGCCGAAGACGCGCACCGGCCGGCCCGCCAGCGCCCGGGGCGCCACCTGGGCGACGTGCGCCGTGCCGACGCCGGGCCCGACGTAGTCGGACCCCCGCACCTCGAACCCGCGCAGCCGGCCGGTCTCGTGCGCCTCGCGGACGTCGGCCCACATCCGGGCCCGCAGCGCGCCCTTGGCGCCCGTCGCCGCGTCGGGCATCCCCTCGACCATCGGGGCGTCGACCTCCCCGTACGGGTAGAGGTTGCCGGTCACCGCCAGCACCGCGCCCGTCTCCTCGGCCGCCCGCAGGAACGCCGCGGCCGCAGGGGGCCACCACGTCGACCACACGTCGTACGACGGGGGGTTGATGCAGTTGTAGAGGGCGACGGCGCCGTCGGTCTCGCGCACGAGCGCCTCCCCGTCCGCGACGTCGAGCGCGACGCGACACGCCCCCGGCACCTCGGGTCCGGTCCCCGACCGGCTGACGAGCCGGACCTCCTCGCCCCGCGCCGCCAGCTGCGCCGCGACCGCGCGCCCGACCGCCCCGGCGCCCACCACCACGTGTCCCGCCACCGTCCCACCTCCGTGATCACCGATCCAGGTCGAGAGCAGTGCTCTGCCCTCACTGGAACGGTCCCACGGTCGGCGACCTCGCGCAAGAGCAGTGCTCTCGTCGTGGTCGGGCGCTCCGAGGACCGCTACGCTGCCGGGGTGCCCCCGCTCCCCACCGACCAGTCCGAGCAGAGCGACCGGCCCGCGCCCTCGGCCGGCCGCACCGCCCGCGCCCTCGCCCGGGCCGAGCTGACCCGCGCCATCCTCGACAGCGCGCGTCACCAGCTCGCCGAGGTGGGGCCGGCCGGCCTGTCGCTGCGGGCGGTGGCGCGCGACCTCGACATGGCCTCCTCGGCCGTCTACCGCTACTTCGCGAACCGGGACACGCTGCTGACCGCGCTCCTCGTGCGGACGTACGACGACCTGGGCGCCGCCGCCGAGGAGGCCGACGCCGGCCCGGGGGTCGACCCCGGCACGCGCCTCGTCGCCGTCGGGCGCGCCTTCCGCGCCTGGGCGCGGGCGCACCCGCACGAGTACGCGCTGCTCTACGGCAGCCCCGTCCCGGGGTACGTCGCACCCGCCGACACCGTGGCGCCCGCCACCCGGATCACCCGGGTGCTGCTCGACATCGCGGCCTCCGTGCCGGGAGCGGCCGACCGCCCCGCCGATCCCGCGGCGCACCTCGACGCGGTCACCGCGGCGGCCATCGCCCCCGTGGCGACCCTGACGGACCGGCCGCTGGCACCGGAGAGCGTCGCCCGGTCGCTGCACGCCTGGGCGACGCTCGTCGGCGCCGTCTCGCTGGAGCTGTTCGGGCACCTGCACCGCGCGGTGCTCGACCACGACGCCCACTTCGAGCACGTGCTGCGGCAGGTCGTGACCGACCTCGGCGCCTGAGCCTCAGGCGGTCGCGGCCCGCTCGCCCTCGTCGCACGCGAACGTGCGGCGGTAGCGCTGCGGGCTGACCCCGCGCACGCGGGTGAAGTGGTGGCGCAGGGTGGCCGCGTTGACGAAGCCCACGTCGGCGGCGATCCGCTCGACCGGCAGGTTCGTGCGCTCCAGCAGCTCCTCGGCCAGCCGCACCCGCTGCGCGGTCACCCACGCGTGCGGCGTCGTGCCCGTCTCGTCGCGGAAGCGGCGCGCGAAGGTCCGCGGCGACATGTGGGCCCGCCGGGCGAGCTCCTCGACCCCGAGGTCGGCGTCCAGGTTCTCGGCCACCCAGGCGAGGAGCGGCCCCAGGGTCTCCGCGGTGCACTCCGGCACCGCGCGGGCGATGAACTGCGCCTGCCCGCCCTCGCGCTGCGGCGGGACGACCATGCGGCGCGCGACGACGCCGGCCACGGCCGACCCGAGCTCCTGGCGCCACACGTGCAGGCAGGCGTCGAGACCGGCCGCCGTACCGGCGCTCGTGACCACCTGGCCCGCGTCGACGTACAGGACCTCCGGGACGACCCTGGCCCGGGGGAACCGGGACGCCAGCTCGTCGGTGTACATCCAGTGCGTCGTGCACTCGCGGCCGTCGAGCAGACCCGCTGCCCCGAGGACGAACGCACCGGAGCAGACGGACAGCAGGCGGGCGCCGCGGTCGTGGGCGGCGCGCAGCGCCTCCAGCACGGCCTCCCCCGGCGGCTCGTCGCGCGGGAGCGCGGGGACGGCGACGAGGTCGGCGGTGGCGAGCCGCTCCAGCCCGTGGTCGACCGTCACGGACAGTCCGGGCACGGTGGTCGCCAGGGGGCCGGTGCGGGGACCGCACACGGCGAAGTCGATCGGCGGCAGCCCGTCGTCGGTGCGGTCGACCCCGAAGGCCTCGCACAGCAGGCCCAGCTCGAAGGGGGCGAGCCCGTCGTAGGCCAGCACGGCCACGTTCGTCAACACTCCGGCATCGTGCCACACGGCGTGGCAGGAAATCACGCTAACCCGGCATGACTGCCACTCGTGGCGCGATAGTGTCGGTAGCACGATTCCTGCCATGACCATCGCACTCATCGCCCTCGCCCTGCTGATCCTGCTCGCCGTCGCCCTGGGACGCACCGTCGCGCACGACCGCGGCTGCGCCCCCCGCTCGCACCCTGCGGACGTCTTCGACCCCACGGGGCCCGGGAGGTGGCGCTGACGCACCCGCGCACCGCGCCGAGCGCGCCCCGAGACGGACGAAGGGCGTCCACCCCCGTGGGGGTGGACGCCCTTCGCGTCGTTCGGTGCGCCGGTGGCGCGGGCCCTACCTCGGGCTCACGCGCCGCCGGTCAGCTTCTCGCGGAGCGCCTGGAGCGCCTCGTCGGAGGCGAGCGAACCGCCGCCGGTGCCCTCGGTCGCGCCCTCGACGACGTCGCCGCCGCTGGAGTACGACGTCGCCTCGCCGGCCTCGGCGTCGGCCTGCTTGGCCTCGGCCTGCTGCTTGACGTGGGCCTCCCAGCGAGCGTGCGCCTTGGCGTACTGCTCCTCCCAGGTCGCGCGCTGCTCGTCGAAGCCCTCGAGCCACTCACCCGTCTCGGAGTCGAAGCCCTCCGGGTAGATGTAGTTGCCCTGCTCGTCGTACGACGCGGTCATGCCGTAGAGCGTCGGGTCGAAGTCGTCGGCGTCGGCCGCGGCAGCCGTCTCGTTCGCCTGCTTCAGCGAGAGCGAGATGCGGCGACGCTCGAGGTCGATGTCGATGATCTTGACCATGACGTCGTCGTTGACCTGGACGACCTGCTCCGGGATCTCCACGTGGCGCTCGGCCAGCTCGGAGATGTGCACCAGGCCCTCGATGCCCTCCTCGACCCGCACGAACGAGCCGAAGGGCACCAGCTTGGTGACCTTGCCCGGCACGATCTGGCCGATCTGGTGGGTGCGGGCGAAGTGCTGCCAGGGGTCCTCCTGCGTCGCCTTGAGCGACAGCGAGACCCGCTCGCGGTCCATGTCGACGTCGAGCACCTCGACCGTGACCTCGTCGCCGACGGTGACGACCTCGGAGGGGTGGTCGATGTGCTTCCACGACAGCTCGGAGACGTGGACGAGACCGTCGACGCCGCCGAGGTCCACGAACGCACCGAAGTTGACGATCGAGGAGACGACGCCCTTGCGGATCTGGCCCTTCTGCAGCTGCGTCAGGAAGCCCTGGCGGACCTCCGACTGCGTCTGCTCGAGCCAGGCGCGGCGCGACAGGACCACGTTGTTGCGGTTCTTGTCGAGCTCGATGATCTTCGCCTCGAGCGTCTGGCCGACGTACGGCTGCAGGTCGCGGACGCGACGCATCTCCACCAGCGAGGCGGGGAGGAAGCCGCGGAGGCCGATGTCGAGGATGAGGCCGCCCTTGACGACCTCGATGACGGTGCCCTCGACGACGCCGTCCTCCTTGACCTTCTCGATCGTGCCCCAGGCGCGCTCGTACTGCGCGCGCTTCTTGGACAGGATCAGGCGACCCTCCTTGTCCTCCTTCTGGAGGACCAGGGCCTCGACCTGGTCGCCGACCTTGACGACCTCGGACGGGTCGATGTCGTGCTTGATCGACAGCTCGCGCGAGGGGATGACGCCCTCGGTCTTGTAGCCGATGTCGAGCAGGACCTCGTCCCGGTCGACCTTCACGATCGTGCCGTCGACGATGTCGCCGTCGTTGAAGTACTTGATGGTCGCGTCGATCGCGGCCAGGAAGTCCTCTTCGGAACCGATGTCGTTGATCGCGACCTGCGGGGCCTCGGAACCGGGAAGAGTGGAGATGCTGCTCGTCATGTGGAAGGGGGAACCTTTGCGGTGGACAGTTGGTCGGTCGGGCACGCACAGCGGTCAGTCGTCACTACCGGTGATGACTGCCCCCGGGGCGGCTACGACCACCGCGGGGACGAGTAGCGAGCACGGGTCCACTCCGTCCGGGACGCAGGCAGACCTCTGGCGCTCGGAAGAGCCTACGCCCGGGCTCCCCGCGGCGTCCAACCGGGTCCGCAGCGCTGCCTAGGGTGGGACGGTGCCCGACCAGGACCCCCACGAGCCCGACCACGACGCGGTCGTGACCCTCGCCCACCGCCGCCCCGTCGACGACGCGACCAGCCGACGCGCCAACCGCGCGGACTGGGACCGCTCCGCCGACGACTACCAGGCCGAGCACGGGGCGTTCCTCGGCGACGACGGCTTCGTCTGGGGTCCGGAGGGCCGCACCGAGGACGAGCTGGCGCTGCTGGGCGACGTGGTCGACCGCGACGTCCTCGAGATCGGCGCCGGGGCGGCGCAGTGCTCCCGGTGGGTCGCCGCCCGCGGCGGCCGCCCCGTCGCCGTGGACCTCTCCTTCCGCCAGCTGCAGCACGCGCGGCGCATCGACGCGGCGTTCGGCTCCGCCGTACCGCTCGTGCAGGCCGGGGCCACCGACCTGCCGTTCGCCGACCGCAGCTTCGACGTGGCCTTCGCCTCCTACGGCGCGCTGCCGTTCGTCGCCGACGCCGGACGCGCGCTCGCCGAGGTGGCGCGGGTGGTACGCCCGGGCGGGCGCTTCGTCTTCTCCCTCACCCACCCCGTGCGGTGGGCGTTCCCCGACGTGCCGGGGCCCGCGGGGCTCGTCGCCTCACAGGACTACTGGGACGAGACGCCGTACGTCGAGGTGGACGAGGCCAGCGGGGAGGTCGGGTACGTCGAGCACCACCGCACGCTCGGCACGTGGGTGCGCCTGCTGCACGCGAGCGGGCTGGCCCTCGTCGACCTCGTCGAGCCGACCTGGCCCGCGACGAACGACGCGACCTGGGCCGGCTGGTCGCCGCTGCGCGGCCGGGTGCTGCCCGGCACCGCGATCTTCGTGACGCTCGTCGCCGGGCGCGGCTGAGGCGCCCGCCGCCGCCGGCCCGGCGCCGGACGCACAGGAGGGCGGCACCGTCGCCGGTGCCGCCCTCCTCCTGCTCAGGTGGTCACTTGACCAGCGAGGCGCCCCCGGTGTGCCCGGTGGTGCCGGTCGTGCCGTCGTGCCCGTCGCGGGTACGGCGACCGCCCCCGCGGGCGGTGACGAGCAGGAACGCGCCGGCCAGCAGCAGGATCAGGCCGAGGATGCCGCCCACGAGCGGGATCCACGTGCCGAGCAGCTTCAGCGTGCCGGCGTTGTCCTCGGCGCTGGCGACGTTCTTCTCCACCGTCTCGTCGGTGTAGGCCAGCTCGATGTCGAGGGCCACGGCCCCGGTCTCCGTCGTGCGGGTCTCGTCCTGCGTCTGCTTGATGATCGCGCCCGTGGTCGGGTCGATCCAGTAGACCTTGGTCTGGCTGTAGGTGCCGTCGACACCGTCGGCGATCTCGGTCTCGCGGTCCTGCACCGAGTACTCGAACTTGTAGGTGCGCAGGCCCTCGACCGACTCGGTGCCGACGTACTCCGCCGTCACGGCCTCGCCGAGGACGTCGTCCCAGACGTCGTAGTCCTTCTGCTCCACGCGGAAGGGCCACTTGTTGACGAGGCCCTCCTTCTGCTCGTAGTCGCCCGGGACGTACTCGCCGTTCTCGACCGCGACGGCGTCGCTGCGGTCGGTCGCGAACACGTCGGGCTCACCGATGGTGACGATGCGCTCGTCCTCGCCCGTCAGGCAGTACTCGTCCTCGTCGAGGTCCTGGTCGACCGCGAGGCAGGTGTAGGCCGCGAAGACGATGACGTCGTCGTCCGAGCGCTCGGAGTCGGCCTTCGTGACGTTGAGGGCCTTGACGGGCTGCGGCTCACCGTCGCCGACCTGCACGACCGCGCCGCTGGCCTCCCCGGACAGCGTGGTGCGGCTGTCGGTGTCGAGCGGCGTCCGCTCGGCGGCCGGCAGGCCCCACAGACGTGCCACCAAGGCGGCGATGACCAAGAAAGCACCCAGTCCCAGCAGTGCCCACGAACCGAACTTCCGCATCTCTTCCCTCCCACAGGAGCCACGATGGCCGCCGAAGGCTAGCAGCAAGTTACGCACCGGTCACCTCCAACTTGTGAAGTAGACCACGGCCTCTCCGAGCGTGGGAGACTCCCCGTCGTGCCCGGCGCGTCGTACCTCCCGTGGGCTAGACCTCGCACCGTCGCGCGGCTTTCCCTCGTGCTCGTCGCCGCCCACCTGGCGGTCCTGACCTGGGTGCTGCGCCGCTCCTGGTGGCACGGTCCGGACTACCGGCTCCTGGCCGACGCGCGCGCCGGGGTCGGTGTGCTCGACCCGGTCGACGGGCGTCTGTCGCCCCTCCTGCGTGGCGCGGCCGAGCTGGTCGCACGGGAGGACCCCGTGCGGTGGCCGCTGGCCGCCGGTCTCCTCGTCGGCGCCCAGCTGCTCGCCTCGCTCGCCGTGCTCGGGATGCTGCTCGCGGTCTGCGGTCGCCGCCCCCGGGTGGTCGTGCTCCTCGCCCTCTACCTCGCGTCCCCCCTCACCTGGGGCACGGGACCGTGGTGGGCCGCGGCGCTCACGACGTCCGTCCTCGTCGCCCTCGTGGCTGCGGCCCTGGCCGCGCGTTGGCGCGCGCTGCGCTCGGGCCGGCGCCGTTGGGACCTCGTCGCGGCGGCGTGCGCGGTGGTGGCCGTCCTCTGCTCCCCCGCCGCGCTCGCCCTCCCCGTGCTGCTGGGCGGCCTGGCCCTGGTCGCCCCGCGACCCCCCGGCGGAACGGACGGGACCGGCGGCGGGACCGACGGCGGGTGGCGTCGTACGGGCCTGGCGGCCGCGGCCGGGCTGCTCGTCGCCGTCGCGACCGCGGTGGCCCACGTCCTCCTCGTCCCCGGCAGCGCCCTGGGCGCGCCGACCGGGGCCGCGGGGCGGGTGGCGCTGACGGCCGTGGCGCACGCCTGGCTGCCCGGGCTCCTGGGCGGTCCGTGGACCTGGAGCGGCGCCGCCGCCACCCGCGTGCCCGACCCGCCGGTGGCGGTGGTCGTCGTCGCGGCGTCGCTCGTCGCCGCGGTCGTCGCTGGGCTGCTGCGCCGGCCCGGGCGCCGCGCCGCCGTCATCCTGCTGATCGGCTGGGTGGTCGCCGTGGCGGTGGTCGGCACCTTCCTGGGCGCCCCCACGGCGACCGCGCGGATCGAGGTGCCCGCCCAGCTCGTCGCCGTCCTCGTGCCCCCGACGCTCCTGACGGTCGGGGCGCTCCTCGGCGCCCGGCCGGCTCGGCACCCGGTCACCGCCCCGCACCTCCGGCCGGACCCCCGGCCGGACCCCCGGCCGGACCCCCGTGGCCGCCACCTGCTCAGCCACCTCGAGGAGCTGCGCCCCCTCGCGCCGTACGTCGTGCCCGCCGTCGCCACCCTCCTCGTCGTCGCGGCCCTCCTGTCCTCCGTGGCGTCGGTGCACGCCCGGCTCGCCGACGACGAGGCCGTGGACTGGGCGCGCACCGCCCGCCAGGTGGCCGAGGAGCGTCCCGTCGTCGACCTCGCCGACGCCCCTGTCCCCCCGTTCGTCGACGTCCCCGCCGGCGACGGGCCGTTGCGGACGGCCACCGTGCTCGACCTGGTCACCGACAACGTCCGCGAGGCGGCGACCACGTCGAACCTCGTGGTCGTCACCGAGGACGGGGTGCTCCGGCCCGCCCGAGTCGTCGGCGTCGCGGCGTACCCCGTGCTGACGGGCACCTGCGGGTCCCTGGTCGCCGACGCACCGGTGCGGGTGCGGCTCCCGGAGGCCACGGGCCCGGGCACGCACTGGGTGGCGATCGGCTACCTGTCCGGCGCGAACCGCACCCTCGTCGTCCGCGCCGGCGACACCGAGGCCCAGGTGTCCATGCGGTCCGGCGCCAAGACCGTCTACGTTCGGGTCGAGGGCGACGTCCGTACGGTCGTGCTCGACCCCGTCACCCGCGAGGGCGGGCCCGCCACCTGCGTGGTCGGCCTGGACGTCGGGGACGCGGAGTGAGCAGGAGGACCCCCATGACGACGAGCAGCACCGACCCCGTCACGACGACGGCGGCCGCGGCACCCGACCCGACGACGACCACGCCCGGCCGCGACTGGTTCCCGCTGCTCGACACGCTGCGGGCCGTCGGCGCCGTCGCGGTCATGACGACGCACGTCGCGTTCCTGACGGGCTCGTACGGCGGGCAGGGGTACGACGGATGGCTGCTGGCCCGCCTCGACGTGGGCGTCGCCCTGTTCTTCGTGCTCTCCGGGTTCCTGCTCTCGCGCCCCTACCTCGCCACCGCCGTCGCGGGTCGACCCGCGCCGTCCCTCGCGCGCTACGCCCGCCGGCGCGTCTGGCGCGTGCTGCCCCTTGCGGTCGTGACGGTGGTCCTCGCCCTCGCTCTCCTCGAGACGAACCGCGGCGCCTCCTGGTACGACCGGCTGAGCGCCCTCACGCTGACCAGCACCTACCTGCGCTCCTCGTTCCCCGCGGGCCTGACCCACCTGTGGAGCCTGGCCACCGAGATCACGTTCTACGTCGCGCTCCCCGCCCTCATGGTGCTCGTGGTGGGCCGCGGCCGACGGGCGCTGCGGGTCGGGCGGGTGGTGGCGCTCCTCGTCGGCAGCCTCGCGCTCTCCGTCGTGTGGTTCGCCCTGGCCGTCCCGGCGCTCGAGGGCGTGGGGGTGCCCTCGACCTGGCTCCCCGGCTACCTCGCCTGGTTCGCCGTGGGCATCGCCCTGGCCGCCGCGCGCGAGGCGGCCACGGCCGGGGCGGACGGCCGGGTGCTCAATGGGCTGCGGACGCTCGCCCTCCAGCCCGGCGCCTGCTGGACCGTGGCCGGCGGCCTGCTCCTGCTGTCGTCGACCCCGATCGCCGGTCCCGCCACGCTGGCCCCCGTCGACCCGGAGCAGCACGTGGTGAAGGTCGTGCTCTACGCCGTCGCGGCCGGCCTCGTCGTCCTCACCGGCGTCTTCCCGACCACGACCCGCTACGCCGCCGCGATGGGCCACGCGGCGCCGCGCCGGCTCGGCGCCATCTCCTACGCCGTGTTCTGCCTCCACCTGCCCGTCATCCACCTCGTCTTCTTCGCGACGGGCTGGGAGTTCTTCGGTGGGCGGTTCCTCGCCGTCTGGGTGTTGACGGCCGGGCTCACCTGGGTGGCCTCCGAGGCGGCGTACCGGTGGATCGAGGTGCCGGCCCAGCGGATCGGGCACGGGCGGCCCGTCAGGTCGCCCGGGTCCTGACGGGCTCGTCGTCCGCGGGTGCGTCCGGCTCCAACGCCGTGCGCAGGAGGATCCCGGCCAGGGTGACGAGGGCGGCGTGCTGGGGCCACGCCGAGGCCCCGGCCCACCCGGAGGCCGAGCCCCAGGGCTGCAGCGCGTAGCCGACGGCGTCCGCGAACAGCGGGAGGGCCAGGACCCACGGGACCACCTCGTCCGCCTGCTCCCGCAGCACGACGGCAGCGACGGCGAGCGCGACGCCGACGGCCGCGCCGACCAGGACGGCGCCGGTGCCGGCCACGACACCGAGCAGGAGGAGCACCAGGGCGGCCGCCGCCCACCGGTGGTGGCCGCGCGGGCGCAGGGGTGCCGACGACGTCCGGGACGCGCGCCCGGCCCGCCGGCGCCAGGCCGGGAGGGAGCCCAGGACGACGATCCCCACCAGCACCAGCAGTGCGACGCCGCCCACCGCCATGCCGGCGCGGTAGGTCGTGTCGGGGGCGTAGCGGACCACGACGGCACCGGAGCCGTCCTCGGGCAACGCCCAGCCCTGCTGCCAGCCGTCGACGACGACGGGCTCCAGCGCATCGCCGCCCTGCGTGGCCGACCACCCCGGGTTGACGTTCTCCCGGACGACCGCCAGGCGGTCGCCGTCCCGGACGTCGAGGGTGCGCGTCGCGGAGTCCGCGCTGATCCCCCCGGCTGACGGGACGGGGCTGGTGGAGGCGGTGCGGGCGCCGACCCGCGTCAGCACCACGCCGTCGACGGCGAAGGCCGCACCGTCCTCGACGACCACCTCGTTGCGGCCGGCGGTGAGGACCACCCGCGCGTCGTCGCCGCAGGGCAGCGCCTCGGCGGTCCGGGCGCCGGCGGCGTCCGCCCCCGACGTGACGACCTCGGTCGGGACGCGCACGTCGCCGACGACGAGGGTCGGGCCGGTGCCGCAGCCCAGTGCCCGGGGGGTCGTGGGCAGTGCGACGGGCAGGTCGGGGGCACCCTCCAGCCGCAGCTCGCTGATGCCGATGGACGGGCCGTCGTCCCCCGCCCCCGGGGCGCTGACGTCGCTCTCGGCCCGGACGACGGCGACGGTCAGCCGCTCGGCCGAGACAGGCGGGAACGTGGCCCGTCCGTCACGGAGCTCGACCGTGGTGCGTCCGCCGGGCCACGTGAGCGCCAGCTCCGTCGGCGCCCGGGCCGCGACACCGTCGTCGAGGCGCACCTCGACCTCCGTGACGACGCGCGGGCCGAGGAAGGTCAGGTCGAGCTCCGGGCGGAGGTCCTCGGGGTCGGCCAGCCAGGTGGTGCCGCGGAGGCCGTCGACGGCGGCGAGCGCCGACGCCCGGGGGTCCGGGACCGCCAGCGAGGACGCGGAGACCTGGACCGTGCCGTCGTCGCGCGTCAGCGCACCCAGGACGTCGCCGGCCCGGGGGCGGACGGTGAGACGCGGCACGTACTCGTCGGTCGTGGGGACGGTGACGACCCGGCGCACGGCACCGGGCTCCTCGTCGGCCACGACGGCCTCGGCAGCACACCGCACGGCGCTGCCGACCTCGGCGCAGCCGTCGCGGGCGTCCCGGTCGGCGCGCAGCGCCACCTGGTCGGGGGCACCCCAGGCGCCGGGGAGCTCGGGCAGCTCGTACCACCGCTCGACGACCGTGCCGGGCACCACGACCTCCGCCAGCGAGATGTCCTGCTCCCCCGCCGGCGAGGCGTCCTCGACGCGCAGCCAGCCGACGGGACCGTCGGCGTCGACCCGCACGTCGACGCTGTCGCCCGGGGGCAGGGGGATCTCCTCCGACGCCCCGCCCGGCCACCGCAGGCGCACGACCTGCTCGGGCGCGGCGTCGGCCCCGCCGGTCAGGCGCACCTCGGCGACCCGGGACGTCGACAGCGGCTCCTCGAGGTCGACCTGCCACCACGCACGGCCCGCGGTGCCCGCGTCCGCCGTCCACGACGACCCCGGATCACCGTCGAGCGCCGCGAAGGGCAGCGCGCCGCGCCGCGCCGCCCCGAACCCGCCCGCGTCGGAGACGGACGACGACGCCGACACGCGGGCCGCCCCGGTGAGGGACGCGGTCGTCGACCAGCGGTCGTCGGTGTCGAGGACGTAGTCGCGGGTCGGGCTCGTGGTGGTGCGCGGCTCGTCCCCCGTCAGCACGGGCGACGAGGCGTCGTCGATGCGCGCGAAGTCGCGCTCCCGGGCCCGCAGGCCGTCGGTCAGCACGACGCGGGAGCCGGCGAGCGCGCCGTCCAGCTCCTGCTCGGTCTCCTGCGGCACGTCGGCCGCCAGCACGGTGGGGCGGTCGCCGACGACTCCCAGGTCGAGGAGGTCCGGCAGGTCCTCCGGGCCACCGACGACCACGTCGGGCGCCGCAGCACTGGTGAGGGTGGTGGCGACGTCGGGGACCTCGAACACCTCGATGGCCGGGTGGAACTCCCGCCAGCCCCGGTCGAGGACGAGCCGGTCGCCGTCGTCGGCCTCGAGCACCGTCTCACCGCCGCGGTCGGGTCCGAACGTCGCGACCACCTCGAGACCGGGCGACGACTCGAGGGCCTGGTGCACCAGCGCGGTCGGCGGCTGGTCGCCGTCGGGCACCAGGTCGTTGCGCACGACCACGTGGCGCACGCCGGCCCGCTGCAGGTACGCCGTCAGTCCGGCGCCGCCCTCACCCTGGGCCAGGCGCTGCTCGACGCCGTCGAGCATGCGGATCGTGCCCGGCGGGGTCAGCGGGATGACGTTGCGCACCGCCCACCGCGAGTCGGCCTGGAACTGCAGTGGCTCGTCGCGCGGGCTGCCCCAGTCGTAGTCGGCGAAGCGGGACCCCGGCGCCAGCAGGGCCACCGCACCGCCGTCCGGGCCGGAGCCGTCGTCCTGCTCGGCGAGCCAGGCGGCGGCCTCCCCCCAGTAGTCGGGGACCCCGAACGTCTCCCCCGTCGGTGCGAGCCGGCCCAGCAGGGCCGGCATGGCCGCACCGAGGACCACGACCACCGTGGTCACCAGCACCGCGCTCCGCTCGACGACCCGGCCGGAGCCCGCCGAGCGGGGGGCGCGGCGTACCGCGTGGTCGAGGAGGAACGCCAGGCCGACGACCAGCGGGAGGCGGACGAGCGGGTCGAACTTGTGCACGTTGCGCAGGGGCGCGAGGGCGCCGTCGAGGGCCTGGGCGAGGTCGCCGGCGAACCAGCCCGACACCGCGCCGGCGTGGCCGGCGGTGACCATGAGGAGGCCCAGCGCCAGCCCGCTCGCCAGGAACGTGCGGTGCGGCGTGCGCCGGTCGAGGAGGCCGGCGGCGCCCACGAGCAGCACCACGCCGCTGTTGAGCGCGAGGTAGGACGTGGTCACGAGGTCGTTGCCCGCCCGGGACCGGACGTCGAGGTAGGGCACCCAGTTGGAGGTGCCGCGCAACGCGTCGAAGACGGTCGTCGGGAACGTGGTCGCGCCGCTCGTCTCGATGAAGTCGAGGAACGGCGGGCTGTAGGCGCCCATGAGGAAGAGCGGCACCAGCCACCACAGCGTGCCGAGCAGGGTGAACAGCGGCCACCAGAGCATGAGCGCGCGACGACGCGGTCCCGGCGCCCGGGTGAGCAGCCAGAGCGCGCCGAGCGGGATGACCGCGAAGGTCGCCGCGGCGTTGACGCCGCCGACCATCGCCACCCCGAGGGCGGCCAGCGCCGCGGCCCGGCGGGGGCTGCCGCGCTCGCTGCCGACCACCAGCGCGAGCAGCACCCAGGGCGCGAGCGCGCTCGGCCAGCCCTCGATGGAGATGGGCCCGAGCACGGTGAGCAGGCGCGGGGACAGGGCGTACGCCGTCGCACCGAGGAGCACCGCGAGGTCCGAGCGGACCCCCAGCGCGCGCAGCAGGAGCGCCGTACCGACCAGGGCGGTGCACAGCACGAGCGCCCACCACAGGCGCTGCACGACCCAGCCGTCGAGACCGATCGCGTCGCCCAGCCAGAAGAAGGGGCCCATCGGCCACAGGTAGCCGTAGGCCTGGTTCTGCAGCTGCCCGAACGTGCCCTCCGCGTCCCACAGGTGCAGCGCCCGGGCGAGGAACCCGCCCGGGTCCGCGACGAGGTCGAACTTGGTGTCCGAGACCAGCAGCCCCGGTGACTGCACGAACGCGAGACCCGTGAGCAGCACGCAGGCGGCGACGAGCCGCAGCCGCAGGCGGGAACCGGCGCGCCCTGCGGGGCCCGCCTCCCCCGGTACGGCGGTGCTCACCGCTTGCGCAGCACGATCACGAGGTTCCACGTGACCACCTCCCGCAGCACGGGCACGCGGACGATCCAGCGGGCCCACCACGGGTGGTAGCGCGGCAGGATCGCGAGGACCTCGCCGGCCTCCTGGCGCGCCGCCCACCGCAGGCCCTGCGCGACGGTCACGGCGAAGAGCGACTCGCCGTACTTGTTCTTGGGCTCGTGGCCGTGGGTACGGCGGTAGCGCCGCCGCGCCCGGGTGCCGCCGAGGTAGTGCCACGGCGCGGTCTCGTGGCCGCCCCAGGGGCCCCACCACACCGTCCACGACAGGAAGACGACCCCGCCGGGGCGCGTCACGCGCAGCATCTCGTCGGCCATCGTCCACGGCTCCGGCACGTGCTCGAGCACGTTGGAGGAGTAGCAGACGTCGACGACGCCGTCGCCGAACGGCAGGTCCATCCCGCTGCCGATCACCGTGCGGGGGTGGATGTCACCCGCGCCGGCCAGCTCGCCGACGTCGGCGTCGAGGGCGACGTACGTCGCTCCCGCCCCCTCGAAGGCCCGGCGGAAGTAGCCGGGCCCGCCGCCGACGTCGAGCAGCACGGCACCGTCGAGGTCGGCGTGCTCGGCGAGCTGGGCCACCGAGTCCTCCGCCAGCGCGGTGTAGAAGCGGGCCGGGTCGGGCTGCTCGTAGCGGAACTCGCGCAGCAGCCGCACCGAGCGCCGCAGCGTCGCGCGACGGGGACCGGGGCGGTGCGGGGGCCTGGGCACCCGCCGGAGACTACCCGTGACGGCCCGCACGTTACCGACCGGTTGGGATAACCTCGCGCGGCGGCCGGGGAGGGTCGCTGAGAGACGAGGGAGTGCAGTGCGCGGACGGCACGTCGTGTTCACCAGCTGGCGGGACACGCTCAACCCGGAGGGGGGCGGCGCCGAGCGCTACCTGGAGCAGGTGGCGACCGGTCTCGCCGCCCAGGGGGCGCGGGTGACGGTGTTCAGCGCCGCCTACCCCGGCGCCCCGCGGCGCGAGGTCCGCGACGGCGTGCACCACGTGCACGCGGGCACGAAGACCACGGTCTACCTGTGGGGCTTCTGGCTCCTGCTCACGGGCCGGCTCGGTCGTCCCGACGTGGTCGTCGACGTGCAGAACGGGCTGCCGTTCCTCACCCGCCTCGCGGTGCGCTGCCCGGTCGTCGTGCTGGTGCACCACGTGCACCGCGAGCAGTGGCCGGTCGTCTACCCCGGCGTGACGGGGCGCTTCGGGTGGTGGGTCGAGCGCTGGCTCGCGCCGCGGGTCTACCGCCGCTCCCGCTACGTCGCCGTCTCCGAGGCCACCCGCGACGAGCTCGCCCAGCTGGGCGTCGACCGCGAGCGGGTGACGGTGGTGCACAACGGCACCGACACGGCCCCGCCGACCGAGGTGCAGCGCGCGGACGTCCCCACGATCTGCGTCGTGGGCCGGCTCGTGCCGCACAAGCAGGTGGAGCACGCCATCGACGCGGTCGCCCTGCTGCGGGCCGCCCTGCCCGACCTGCGCCTGGTCGTCGTCGGCTCCGGCTGGTGGAGCGACGAGCTGGTCGACCACGCGGAGGCCCGTGGCGTCGCCGACGCGGTCGTGTTCGAGGGCCAGGTCGACGAGCAGCGCAAGCACGAGCTCTACGCGTCGTCGTGGGTCATGGCGGTGCCCTCGCTCAAGGAGGGCTGGGGCCTCGTCATCGTCGAGGCCGGGTCGCACGGGGTGCCGACGGTGGCCTACGCGGCCGCGGGGGGCACGCGGGAGTCCGTGCTGGACGGCGAGTCGGGCCTGCTCGTCGACACCTTCGACGAGTTCACCGAGGCGCTACGCCGGGTGCTGACGGACGAGCAGCTGCGGGGACGGCTGGGCGCCGGCGCGCGCCTGCGCGCCGGCGAGTTCACCTGGGAGCACGCGCAGTCGACGTTCGCGCGCGTGCTCGCCGGTGAGATCAGTTGTCGCCGTACTCGATGATCGAGCTGGTCGGAGCCTGCGAGTCGACCGGAGAGTCCTCCGGCGCCGCCGTCTGCGAGTTGACCACGCCGACGACCGTGACTGCTGCCACCGAACCGCCGACCACGAGCGACACGATCGTGCCGATGATTCCCGTACCCATGTGAGACCTCCCTCGTCCGTCGGGGACTGTACCAGCGAGTAGAGCGCGCGTCCTGATCCTCAGCGAGGTTCGTCACACGTCGCGGGGCCGGACCGCGGGGCGCTCGTCGCGCCGGTCTCGGACGGCCCGTGCCGCGGCGCGCGCCCCGGCCCCGGCGGCGAGCAGCGGCAGCGCACCGAAGGCGGTCCAGGCCACCGCGAGCGCGGCCGTCGCCACCGGCCCCGGTGCGTCGTCGGGCCGCGCGGCCACCGCGCCGTCGAGCCGCGCCAGCACCAGCTCGTCACCGGCGGCGACCACGGTCTCCTCCAGCGTCGGCGCCAGGCGCTCGGGCGCGGCGTCGACGTCGGGCCCGCGGGCGCGCAGGACGTAGGCGACGCCGAGCTCCCGCAGGGCGGTGGTCCGGTGCGCGGCGCCGTCGAGCGCCAGGGCCGCCGCCACCCGGGCCGCCCGGGGGTCCTCCCCCGCGACCGTCCGCCCGCCCACCACGAGCGCGTCGTCGGTGACGACGTCGGCGCCCCCCACCACCCGGGGGACCGGGTCCAGCACGGTGCGCCCGCCGTTCCACGCGGGGGCCCGGAAGGCGGCGAACGGCAGGCTGACGACGAGCCCGTCCTCCAGGTCGCGGGCGGCCGCGTCGGTGCGCCAGGCCTGCGCCGCCGCGGGGTACGCCGCGGGGTAGCGCTGGCCGCGCAGGTCCCCGGTCGCTCCCCCGGCCAGCCCCGGCAGCAGCGCGACGGGCAGGAGCGCCGCAGCGACCGTCAGCGCCACCCGACCCGGTACGGCGGGACGCACCCGCGCGAGCCCCTCGCCCGCGGCGGCCGCGAGACCCACCACCGCCGCCGGCACGACGAGCCCGAGCAGCCGGGCCCCGTCCCGGGCGACACCGCCGCCCGGCACGTGCGTCGCCAGCCACGCGTTCACCCCCGGCGCCGCCCACGACACGAGCGCGACGGCCCACGCCACGCCGGCTGCGCCGACCAGGGCCCAGCGCTCCGCGGCCGGGACACCGGCCCGTCCGGCGAGCACCACGGCCACGCCCCCGAGCACCACGGCGGCCCACAGCACCGAGGCCACGAGGCCCAGGCCCTGCGGGACGACGGCGGTGTTCCAGATGCCGCCCAGGCCGGCCACGGCCAGGGGTGTCGGCACGTCGTCACCGCGGGCGGCGAAGACCTCCGCCGCGACGCGCGCCGCGACCGGGTCGCTGCGCGTCACCCCGCCGGCGAGCCCCCCCGCGACCACCCACGGCGCGTTGGCCGCGACGACCACCGCGACCAGCCCCGCCCACGCCCGTCGACCGGCGCGGCCCGCCACCCCCACGAGGAGGGCGAGGGCGACCGCCGTACCCAGCCCGGCCGACGCGCTCAGCGACCCGACCGCCGCCAGGGCGGCCACGTGGGGCGGCAGGCCACCGCCCTCCGCGCGCAGGCGCCGACCGGCGAGCAGCAGCCAGGGCAGCACGCCGTACCCGAGCAGCACGGGCCAGTGCCCGACCAGCAGGCGCTCGGCGACGAAGGGGTTCCAGGTGGCGACTCCGGCGACCAGCAGCCGGGCGGCCAGGGGGGCGTCGCGCGCCAGCCGGTGCGCACCCGCGCCCGCGGCGACGAGCGCACCCAGCAGCACGACGCGCTGCAGCACGGCCCCGGGCACCAGCTCGTCGAGCAGCGCCACCACCTGGTCCGACGGCACGGCCCGCGGCACGCCCTCCACCCACCCCCACCCCGCGGAGGTCACCGCGAGGTCGGGCATCCAGACCATGTCGTAGGAGAGGACGAACCCCGGGGCGAGCGCGGGCCCCAGCGCCAGCAGCGCGAGCGCGAGCACGACGGTGTCGAGCAGCACGGCGGCGGGAGGTGCCGCACGTCCTCGCCCCGCTCCGCGCAGCGCCACGTGCCCGCACCTCCACCTCGTCCTCTAGGCTCCGCCGGGTGAGCGGATCGAGGGGCACGCTACGGGAGCTGCTGCGCACCGGCGCCGGCGTGGCGATCGCCATGGCGGTGATGAACGTCGGCACGTACGGGTTCACGCTCGTCGCCGCCCGCGTGCTCGGCCCGCGGGAGTACAGCGCCGTCGCCGCCCTCATGGGCATCCTGCTCATCGTCAACGTGCTGTCCGTCGGCCTGCAGGCCACGGGGGCCCGGCAGGTGGCCGCCTCCCCCGACGACCGCGCCACCATCGAGAACCGCGTGCTGCGCACCACCGACCGTTCCGCGTGGGCGCTCGGGGCCGTGTGCCTGCTGCTGAGCCCGGTGGCGACCGTGCTGCTCGACCTCGACTCGTGGCTGCCCGCCGTGCTCGTGGCCCTCACGGCGGTGCCGCTGACCAAGATGGGCGGGCAGGCCGGCATCTTCCAGGGCGAGAAGGAGTGGGCGCCGCTCGCCGGGATCTACCTCGGCATGGGGCTCGGCCGCCTCGTGTTCGGCTGCCTCGGGCTGCTCGTGCAGCCGGACGCCACCGGCGCCATGGCCGGCGTGCTCGTCGGCGCCGTCGTCCCGGTGCTCGTCGGCGGGTGGGCGCTGCGCCGTCGGCGCGGCGCGCGGCCGGGCCCGGCCGACGTGCGCTCGGTGCTGCGCGAGGTCTCGCACAACTCCCACGCCCTGCTGGCCTTCTTCGCCCTCACCAACGCCGACGTCGTGCTCGCCCGCGTCACCCTCGACTCCCACGAGGCCGGCCTGTACGCCGGTGGCCTCATCCTCACCAAGGCCGTGCTGTTCCTGCCGCAGTTCGTCGTCGTCATCGCGTTCCCGTCGATGGCCGCCGAGGGCGCGCGCCGGATGTACCTCAAGGGCATCGGGCTGGTCTTCGTCATGGGCGTGCTCGCCACCGCCGGCGCCTTCGTGCTCGACGGCCTGGCCGTGACGTTCGTCGGCGGCGCCGAGTACGCCGAGATCCGCTCGACCGTCTGGATCTTCGCGGCGCTCGGCACCGTGCTGGCGATGACGCAGGTGATGGTCTACGAGGTCGTCGCCCGCCAGCACCGCCGCGCCGTGTACGTCGTGTGGGCGGGCCTGCTCGTGCTGGGCGGGCTCGCGCCCCTGGCCGAGCACGGCACGGCGCTGCTCGAGATCGTGCTCGCCGTCAACGTCGTCGTGCTGTTGGCCCTGCTCGCCGTCGCGCTGCTGCGCCCCGCGGACGGGGACGCAGCAGCGGACGGGGACGCAGCCGCGCCGGACGCAGCCGCGCCGGGCTCAGTGGGCGGCGGCGTGCCAGCTGACGCCGGTGCCGACCGAGACGTCGAGCGGCACCCGTAGGTCGGCCGCCGCGCCCATCCGGGTGCGGACCAGCTGCTCGAGCGCCTCCGCCTCGCCCGGCGCGACCTCGAGCACGAGCTCGTCGTGGACCTGCAGCAGCAGCTGCGAGGTCAGGCCCTCGGCCTCGATCGCCCGCTGCACCTCGAGCATCGCGACCTTGATGAGGTCCGCCGCCGAGCCCTGGATGGGCGCGTTCAGCGCCATCCGCTCGGCCGCCTCGCGGCGCATCCGGTTGTCGCTCGTCAGGTCGGGCAGCTGGCGGCGCCGACCCATGATGGTCTCGGTGTAGCCGCTCTTGCGGGCCTCGACGACGACGCCCGCCAGGTAGTCGCGGATGCCGCCGAACGTCTCGAAGTACTCGTCCATCAGGCCCTGGGCCTCGCCCGGGGTGATGCGCAGCTGCTGGGAGAGGCCGAACGCCGAGAGCCCGTAGGCGAGCCCGTAGTTCATCGCCTTGATCTTGGCCCGCATCTCGCTGGTCACCGCGTCGGGCTCCACGTCGAACACGCGCGCAGCGGTGGTGGAGTGGAAGTCCTGGCCCGAGCGGAACGCCTCGGTCAGGCCCTCGTCCTCGGAGAGGTGGGCCATGATCCGCATCTCGATCTGGCTGTAGTCGGCCGTCATCAGCGACTCGCCCCCGGGGCCGACGACGAAGGCCTCGCGGATGCGGCGGCCCTCCTCGGTGCGCACCGGGATGTTCTGGAGGTTCGGGTCGGTGCTCGAGAGCCGGCCCGTCGCCGCGATCATCTGGTTGAACGTGGTGTGGATGCGGCCGTCGGGCTGGACCGTCTTGAGCAGGCCCTCGATGGTCTGGCGCAGCCGCGCCACGTCGCGGTGGCGCAGCAGGTGCAGCAGGAACGGGTGCTCGGTCTTGACGTAGAGGGCCTGCAGCGCGTCCGCGTCCGTGGTGTAGCCCGTCTTGGTGCGCTTGGTCTTCGGCATCCCCAGCTCGTCGAACAGGACAACCTGGAGCTGCTTCGGCGAGCCCAGGTTGATCTCCTTGCCGATCACGGCGAACGCGTCGTCGGCCGCGCGGCGCACCTCGTCGGCGAAGTGGGCCTCGAGCTCCTCGAGCCGCCCGGTGTCGACCGCGACCCCGGTGCGCTCGATCCGGCCGAGCAGCTGGATGAGCGGGAGCTCGACCTCGGCGAGCAGCTGCGCGCCCCCGACGGCCTCGACCTCGCCGTCGAGCGCCTCGGCGAGGTCGATGACCGCCCGGGCGTGGAGCATCGCCGTGTCGGCCACCTCGTCGCCGGCGTCGAACAGTGCCTCCTGCGCGTCGTCGCTCTCGCTGCGCAGCTCCCGGCGCAGGTAGCGCAGCGTCAGGTCGCCCAGCACGTAGGAGCGCTGGTCCGGCTGCACGAGGTACGCCGCCAGGGCGGTGTCGCTGACGAGGCCGGCCAGGGTCCACCCGTGGGCGGCGAGGGCGTGCTGCGGCCCCTTCGCGTCGTGCAGCACCTTCGGGCGGTCGGGGTCCGCGAGCCAGGCGGCGAGCGCGGCCTCGTCCTCGGCGGTGAGGCTCGGCACGTCGACGTACGCCGCGAGCCCGGTCGCGTCGGCGAGGGCGATGCCGTCGACGACACCGGTGCCGGAGCCCCAGGTGCCGCGGACGTGGACGCCGACGTGCTGTCCGCCCAGCCCCCCGAGGAACGCGGCGACCTCGCCGGCCGCGAGCTGGCGGCCCGTGAGCTGGAAGCCGCCCTCCTCGACCAGGACCTCCTCCTCGACGCTCAGGGTGTCGATCGTGCGCTGCCGCAGCTCGCCCCGGAACTCGAGCTCGTCGAAGAGGGTCAGCGCGGCCGCCCGGTCCCACGGGGCCAGCAGCAGGTCCTCCGGCGCCAGCTCGAGGTCGAGGTCGCGCACGAGCGCGTTGAGCTGGCGGTTGCGGATGACGTCGCCGAGGTGCTCGCGCAGCGCCTCGCCCTTCTTGCCGGTGATCTTGTCGGCGTTCGCGATGACGTTGTCGAGCCCGTCGTACGCGTTGATCCACTTGGCTGCGAAGCCCTGTCCGACGCCCGGCACGCCGGGCAGGTTGTCGGAGGTCTCCCCGACGATCGCCGCGAGCTCGGGGTAGCGGTGCGGGGGCACGCCGTACTTCTCCTGGACCGCCGCCGGGGTCATCCGCGCGAGGTCGGAGACGCCGCGCATGGGGTAGAGCACCGTGGAGCGGTCGGAGACCAGCTGCAGCGAGTCGCGGTCGCCGGTGAGGATCAGCACGTCCATCTCCGGGTCCTCCGCGAGCGCGCGCGTCACCCAGGTGGCGATGATGTCGTCGGCCTCGTAGCCCTCCTTGGTCGCAAACCGGATGCCCATCGCCCCCAGCACCTGCTGGATGAGGGGCAGCTGGCTGGAGAACTCCCCCGGCGTCTTGTTGCGCTTCGCCTTGTACTCCGCGTACTGCTCCAGGCGGAACGTCTGGCGGGACAGGTCGAACGCGACGCCCACGTGCGTCGGCTGCTCGTCGCGCAGCACGTTGACGAGCATCGAGGTGAAGCCGTAGACGGCGTTCGTGTGCTGCCCCGTGGTCGTCGAGAAGTTCTCCACCGGCAGCGCGAAGAACGCGCGGTAGGCGAGCGAGTGGCCGTCCAGCAGCAGCAGGCGCCTGCGCCCGCCGCCGGCGGTCGTGGCGGACGCGGACACGGGGGCGCTGCTCGGCTCGGGCACGCCCGCGACCCTACCGCCGCGCGCCGACCACCCCACGCGGGCGGGCGCCGGAGCACCGGCATGATGAACCCATGAGCGACGACGCCACGACCCCCGCCACGCCCGCCGAGGACATCCTCGCCGCCATGCCGCACGGCATGGGGAGCCTCAACGAGAAGATGGGCATCGAGCTGGTGGAGGTCGCCGCCGACCGCATCGTCGCCACCATGCCGGTCGAGGGGAACACGCAGCCCTACGGCCTGCTGCACGGCGGCGCGTCGGTCGTGCTCGCCGAGACGCTCGGCTCCATCGGCTCCGCGCTGCACGCCTACCCCGACCGCCTGGCCGTCGGCGTCGACATCAACGCCACGCACCACCGCTCGGCCAGCAGCGGCACCGTCACCGCCGTCGCGACGCCCGCCCACCTGGGGCGCACGTCCACCTGCTTCGAGGTCGTCGTCACCGACGAGCGCGACCGCCGGGTCTGCACGGCGCGCATCACCTGCGCGCTGATCCCGGCCGACCGGCTCGGTCACTGACCCGGGTACGGCGGGAGCCCCCCGGCCGCCGGTCCTGTCCGCCGGTCCTGTCCGGCGGCCCGGTCAGCCGGCGCGCGGCGTGGGGGCCTGACGGCGCGCGGAGCGCCGGGCGGCGAGCACGTGCGTCAGCTGCTGACGCCCGGCGGGCCGGGTCATCGTGGGGCGCATCGCGTTGATGCGGGCGCGCACCGCCGTGGTCGGCGCGAGGCGCAGCGAGGCGCGCGTGGCGAGCCCGAGGCGGGCCATGAAGCGGTTCGCGTCGCGGGAGGTGCTGAGCGAGGCGGTCGAGACCTGCGGGACGTCGTTCTCCTCCGCGAACGCGACCCCGGCCTCGATGAGCGAGCGGCCGACCCCGCGGCGGCGGAACTCCTCGCGCACCGTCGGCGACACGATGTGCACGACCGGCGTGAGGTTGAGCGGCGAGATGGTCGTCAGCTGCAGCAGCACGGCACCGGCGAAGTCGCCGTCGTGCTCGGCCACCACGACGCGGGTGGGACCGCCCGCCAGGGAACGCTCGACCACCTCGCCGAGGTCGACCTGGCCGTCCTCGGGCCGCACGGCGTCGCCCCACAGCTCGAGCAGGAGCGGCACGTCGTCCGGACCGGCGGCGCGGAGCAGGAGCGGTGCGGCCATCACGCGATCACCCAAGCCATCCAGTGCCTCCCAGCGATCCGGCCCGCGGCGCGGGCGGTGACGTGCGCGCATCCTCGCGCGGCACCCGTCGCGAGCCGGACGCCGGGGCCACCCTACGCTCGCCCGTGGCCGCCCGTCAGGGCGGCCGGTCAGACGCAGGAACCCCCACGGACCGCCCACGGTCCCATCCCGGAGGAGGCGCCGTGTTCACCGGCAGCGGCACGGCGGTCAACATCGTCACGGTCCTCGTGGGGTCGGGTATCGGCGTCGCCCTGGGCCACCGCCTCCCCGAGCGGGTACGCCGCGTGGTCACCGACGGTCTCGGGCTGGTCACGCTGCTGGTCGCGGGGACGGCCGCCGTCGACGTGCTCGACCCCGACCTGAGCGCGGCCACGGGCAGCGGTGCGCCGATGCTCGTCGTGCTCGGCGCCGTCCTCGTGGGCGGGATCGTCGGGGCGGCGCTCGACCTCGACGGCCGCCTCCTGGCGCTCGGCCACCTCGCGCAGCGCCGGCTCACCCGTCGTACCGCTCCCCCGGCCGGCGGGCCTGCCGACGCCCCGGAGGACGCGGACCGGTTCGCGGCGGGGTTCGTCGCCGCCTCGATCCTGTTCTGCACGGGGCCGCTCACCGTGCTCGGCTCCCTCAACGACGGGCTCGGGGCCGGCGCGGACCAGCTCTACCTCAAGGCCGTCCTGGACGGGTTCGCCGCGATCGCGTTCGCGGCGACGTTCGGCTGGGGCGTCGCGGCCAGCGCCCTCACCGTCCTCGTCGTCCAGGGCGGCCTGACGCTCGTCGGCGTGGTCGCCGGCGACGTCCTGCCCGCCGCGCACGTGGCGGCCCTCGGCGCGGTGGGCGGGGTGCTGCTCATCGGCGTCGCCCTGCGCCTGCTCGACGTCAAGCAGGTCGCGGTGGCCTCGCTGCTGCCCGCGCTCGTGGTGGCCCCCGCCCTGGTCGAGCTGGTCGTGCGGCTGCGCTGACGCCGTACCGGTCCGCCGTACCGGTCCGCCCTTCCTGCCGCCGCCCGGCCGGCCGGTCTGGTCCGCTTCGTCGCCCGCAGGCCGCCGGATGGTCACGAAACGGCCACAAATGACGGGACGTCGCGGACTCCCCCCCGCGGGCCGGTGCCGAGGGCTACCTTCCCTCCAGACCCCGGCGGTTCCCGCCGGGCGGATCCCGAGAATCCACGGAGGATTGATGAAGAGCAGGTCCACCACCTTCCGCCTCGCCGCGGTCGTGTCCGCCGGCGTGCTCGCCCTGTCCGCATGCGGCGGCAGCGACGAGGAGAACGCCGACGAGGGCAGCTCGAACGGCGGGGACAACTCCTCGGAGTCGCCCGCCGCCGAGGGCGACGGCACCCTGACCTTCGGGTCCCTGCTGCCCGAGACCGGCAGCCTCGCGTTCCTCGGCCCGCCGGAGTTCGCCGGCGTCGACCTGGCTGTCCAGGAGATCAACGAGGCCGGCGGCGTGCTCGGCCAGGACGTCGTGCACGTCCGCGGCGACTCGGGCGACGCCGACTCGGGCATCGCGCCCGCCGAGGTCGACTCGCTGCTGTCGGCCAACTCCGACGTCATCGTGGGTGCGGCCTCCTCGGGCGTCTCCATGACGGTCATCGACCAGATCATGGACGCCGGCGCGGTCATGTACTCCCCGGCCAACACCTCGACCGACTTCGACGAGGGCGACTACGCGGAGCCGGACCTCTACTTCCGCACCGCCCCCTCCGACATCCTCCAGGGTGCGGTCATGGCCAACCTCCTCATCGAGGACGGCCGCTCGAACGTCGCGATCCTGGCCCGCCAGGACGCGTACGGCGAGACGCTGGCCGAGCAGGTCCAGACCAACCTCGAGAACGCCGGCAGCTCCGTCGCCGCGACCGTGTTCTACGGCGAGAACGCCCAGTCGTTCGACTCGCAGGTCGAGGAGATCGCGGCCGCCGGCGGCGACGCGCTCCTGCTCATCGGCTTCGAGGAGACGGCCACGATCATCCCGCAGCTGATCACCGCCGGCGCCGGCCCGCAGGACCTGCCGACGTACTTCGTCGACGGCAACACGGCCGACTACTCCGCCGACTCCGACCCGTCGCTCCCCCCGGGCGTGCTCACCGGCACGAAGGGCACCATCCCCGGCGCGGACACCGCGGGCGAGTTCCAGGAGCGCCTGCTGGCGATCGACCCGGAGCTGACGTCGTTCGCGTACGCCGCCGAGTCCTACGACGCGGTCATCACCTCGGCGCTCGCCGCCATCGCCGCGGAGAGCGACGCCGGTGAGGCCATCGCCGACGCGCTCGTCGACGTGACGAAGGAGGGCACGAAGTGCATGACCTTCGCCGAGTGCGCCGAGCTCCTCGCGTCCGGCGAGGACATCGACTACGACGGTGCCTCCGGCCCCATCGAGCTCGGTGAGACGGGCAGCCCGACCGCTGCCTCGATCGGCATCTACGAGTACGACGCCGAGAACCGCAACGCCCCCGTCGACTACATCGCCGGCGAGATCTGAGCCGGTTCGACACCACGCACCACACCCCTGAGCGGGCCCGGGACCAGCTGGTCCCGGGCCCGTTCTGCGTCTGCGCCCGCAGGCCCCGCGCCGTGCGTCCTGCGGAGCGTGGGCCCGGGCGCACGGTCCGCATGACGTCCCGGCGCCCGGCGAGACGCCGCGTGCCCCGCGGCGGCGCCCCGCGCCGTACGTCATGCGGAGGGTGGGCCCGGGCGCACGGTCGGCATGACGTCTCGCGCCCACCCCGCGACCCGACAGCCCGCGCCGTGCGTCATGCGGAGGGTGGGCCCGGGCGCACGGTCGGCATGACGTCTCGCGCCCACCCCGCGACCCGACAGCCCGCGCCGTGCGTCATGCGGAGGGTGGGCCCGGGCGCACGGTCTGCATGACGTCCCGGCACCCAGCGCGACGCCGCGTGACCTGCAGCGGCGTCGTACGCCGTACGTCATGCGGAGGGTGGGCCAGGGCGCACGATGCGCATGACGTCCCGCGCACCCCGCGCGCTCCCCCGCCGCCGCCCTACCCCCGCCGCCGCCCCACCCCCGCGCCCCCACACCCGCTCCCCCACCTCCAGGTACGACGGAGGGCCCCGGTCCGCTGGTGCGGTCCGGGGCCCTCGTCGTGCGGGGTCGCGTCAGGCGGGGGTGGTGCCCTCGTCCTTCGTCTCGGCGGCGCCGAGCGTGCCCAGGTAGAGCTGGATGACCTTCGGGTCGTTCGCGAGCGAGCGGCCCGTGCCCGTGTAGGCGTTGCGGCCGTGGTCGAGCACGTAGCCGCGGTCGCAGATCTGCAGGCAGCGGCGGGCGTTCTGCTCGACCATGATCACGGAGACGCCGGCGCGGTTGATGTTGCGCGTCTGCACGAACACCTCGTCCTGCAGCACCGGCGAGAGGCCGGCCGACGGCTCGTCGAGCAGCAGCACCGACGGGGCCATCATGAGCGCGCGGCCCATGGCCACCATCTGGCGCTCGCCACCCGACAGGGAGCCGGCGCGCTGCTTCCGGCGCTCGCCGAGGCGCGGGAAGATGTCGGTCACGAAGTCGAAGCGCTCGGTGAACTTCTTCGGCGCCTGGTAGCAGCCCATCTCGAGGTTCTCCTCGATGGTCAGGCTGGGGAACACGTTGTTCGTCTGCGGGACGAAGCCGATGCCCGCCGTGACGAGCTGGTCGGCGCGCTTGTTGGTGATGTCGCGGCCCTCGAGGGTGACGGAACCGCTGCGCACGTTGACCAGGCCGAAGAGCGCCTTGAGCAGCGTCGACTTGCCGGCGCCGTTCGGGCCGATGATGCCGACGAGCTCGCCCTTGTTGCAGTAGAGGTCGGCCCCGTTGAGGATGTTGACGCCCGGCAGGTAGCCGCCGGTGAGGTCGTCGGCGCGGAGGATCGCGTCGCCCGCCGCGGCGAGGTGCGCCTCGCGCTCCGGCGTCGTGGTCGCAGCGCTCATCAGTGCTTCTCCTCCTCGTTGACGGCCTCGATCTCCGCGTTGGCCTCGGCCTCGAGCGCGGCCTCGTCCATCTCGCTGAGGTCGGTGTCGTGGTGGGCGCCGAGGTAGGCGTCGATCACGGCCTGGTTCTGCATGACCCGGTCGGGCGTGCCCTCGGCGACGATCCGGCCCTGCGCCATGACGATGACCCAGTCGGAGATGTCGCGGACCATGTCCATGTCGTGCTCGACGAACAGCACGGTGCGGCCCTCGTCGCGCAGCGACTTCACGTGGCCGAGCAGCGACTGCTTGAGGGCCGGGTTCACGCCGGCCATGGGCTCGTCGAGCATGATCAGCTCGGGGTCGACCATGAGGGCGCGGGCCATCTCGAGCAGCTTGCGCTGGCCGCCCGAGAGCGAGCCCGCGAAGTCCTCGCGCTTGGCGTCGAGCTTGAACCGGCGCAGCAGGTCGTCGGCCCGCACCGTGTTCTCCGCCTCCTGCTTCTTCCACAGGAAGGGGAACGCCGCCTGCCACATGCGCTCACCGCGCTGGCCCGTCGCGCCGAGGCGCATGTTCTCGATAACGGTCAGCTTGGCGAGCACCTTCGTGAGCTGGAAGGTGCGCACCATCCCGAGCCGCGCGACCTTGTACGGCGCCACGCGCTGCAGGGAGCGCCCGTTGAAGCTCCACTTGCCCTCGTCGGGCACGTCGAAGCCGGTGAGCAGGTTGAACAGCGTCGTCTTGCCCGCGCCGTTGGGCCCGATGAGGGCCGTGATCGCGCCGCGCTGGATCTCGATGTGGTCGACGTCGACGGCCTTCAGGCCGCCGAACTGACGCGTGATGCTGTCCCCGACGATGATCGGGTCCGGCTTGGGCGAGCCCGGCTCGCTGCCGACGCCCGACAGGTCGGGGCGCGGGCGCGGCTGGACGGAGGTGCTGGCGAGTTCAGCGGCCATCGATCGCGATCTCCCTTCGGTCACCGAAGATCCCCTGGGGACGGAAGATCATCAGCAGCATGAGTCCGAGGCCCGTCGCGATGAAGCGCACGAGGCTCGCCTGGGTGTTGTCCATGAACCAGTCCGGCATGAGCGGGCTGGGGCCCGACGTCGCCTGGTCGAAGAAGTCGCCGAGACCGGCGATGAGGAACCAGAGGATCATCGCGCCGACGACCGGGCCGAGCACGCGCGCGGCCCCGCCGATCAGCAGCGCGGTGAACGCCAGGAACGTCATGTTGGTGGAGTAGTCGCTCGGCACGACCGAGGCCTGCTTGAGGGCCAGGAAGAGACCCGCCAGACCACCGAAGACGCCACCGAGGACCAGCGCCTGCATCTTGTAGGCGAAGACGTTCTTGCCGAGCGAGCGCACGGCCTCCTCGTCCTCGCGGATGGAGCGGAGCACGCGGCCCCAGGGGCTGCGCATGAGCGCCCACACGAGGAGGCAGCACAGGGCGACGAGCGTCCAGCCGACGACCATGGACCACAGGTCGCGGGCGCTGAACGAGACGATGCCGAGGTCGAGCCGCTCGCTGAACGGGTTCATGTCCTGGTAGGTGCCGGCGAAGCCGTTGAGGCCGTTCGAGCCGCCGAACACGTCCTTGGTCTCGACCGCGCCGAACACGAGCCGCAGGATCTCGGCGGTCGCGATGGTGGCGATGGCGAGGTAGTCGGCCCGCAACCTCAGTGTCGGCAGGCCGAGCACGATCGCGAGGGCCACGGGCGCGAGCAGGGCGATGAGGACGCCCATCCAGAACGGCAGGTCCCACGTCACGACGCTGACCGCGAGGCCGTAGGCACCCACGGCCATGAAGCCGGCCTGGCCGAAGTTCAGCAGGCCCGTGTAGCCGAAGTGGACGTTGAGGCCGATGGCCGCGAGCGCGTAGACGATCGCGTTGGGGCCGAACGCCTGGTTGAGGGCCGTGCGGAACACCCCGGTCAGCTCGACGTCGGAGATCCCGGCGGTGAAGCCGATGATCAGCCAGAGCACGAGGTAGACGGTGCCGATGACGCCGAGGACCTGGCCGGCGATCGCGAGGCCGCGACCGCCCTGCCTGCCGTCGGACGCCTCGATCTCGCGCACGGCCTTGCGGCCGGCGAGCCAGGCGAAGGGCGAGGTGAAGCCGAAGGCCAGGGTGATGCCGAGGATGCCGAGGACCACGGAGGTCACGGCGCCGCGGTTGTTCTGCTGCGCCACGACCGGGGCAGCGGGCTTCGCCGTGGTCGAGGTGTCGCTCATGCGTTGCTCCGATCGTGGGCGGCGGGCGAGGGGACGGTCGAGGTGGACATGGCCGTCACCCGATCCGCTCGCGGCGACCGAGGATGCCCTGCGGCCGGATCAGCAGGACGAGGATGAGGACGACGAGCGCGCCGACCTCCTTGATCGACGACGGCACCCCGAACAGCGGGCCGACCTCGACCATGATGCCGATGACCATCGAGCCGAACAGCGCGCCCCAGATGGTGCCGAGGCCGCCGAGGGTGACCGCCGCGAACACCAGCAGCAGCAGCTTGAAGCCCATGAGGAAGTTGATCTGGCTGTTGATCGCGAGGAGCACGCCGGCGAGGCCCGTCAGGGCGGTGCCGAGCACCCAGACCGAGCTGATGACCCGGTCGACCTTGAGGCCCGAGGACGCCGACAGCGCGGGGTTGTCGGAGACCGCCCGCATGGCCTTGCCCATCCGGGTGCGCATCAGGGCGATGCAGACGACCACGATGGTGACGACCGAGATCCCGATGATCGCGATCTCCTTGTCGGCCAGGCTGACGATGCCGTAGTCGGTGCGCGCCTGGCTCACGTACTCGCTCAGCGACTTGCGCGAGCTGCCGATCGAGTACTGGTAGAGGTTGCGCAGCAGCAGGCTGAGGCCGATGGACACGATCATCATGGCGATGAGACCGGTCCCCCGCCGTCGCAGCGGGCGCCACAGGCCCCGGTCCTGCGCCCAGCCGAACGCCGCGGAGACGACCACCGCGACCACGCCGGCCAGCACGACCGGCATGCCGAGGCCGCGGTTGGCGACGTACGTCGCGAGCGCCCCGAACGTGATGAGCTCACCGTGCGCGAAGTTCGTCAGACCCGTGGTGCCGAAGATCAGCGAGAGGCCCAGGGCGGCCAGCGCCACGATGAGCCCGAACTTCACGCCCGAGACGAGGCTGGTCGTGAGCCGGTCCGCGAACGAGACCGACTCGACCTCCTGCACGCCGATCGGGAACAGGCCGCCGTTGGCGCCGTTGATGCGGGCGATGATGGTGATCTCGGACTTCGTGTCGTCGCCCAGCTCGATGCCGTCGGGCAGGGAGTCCTCGTCGAGCGTGACGGTGTAGGTGCCCAGCTCGGGGATCGGCACGATGACGACGCCGTCGGGGTCGGTCTGCGCCGACCCGATCTCCTCGCCGCCCTCCGACTCCACCGTCAGCGTCACCCCGGCGACCGGCTCGTCGGCGGCCTCGTCGAGCAGGCGCACCCGCACGTACGGACCGTCGGCCGGCGGCTGGGCCGCCGGGGCCGTGGTCTCGACGGATCCGGGCTCGCTCGTGGCGCCGGCACCGGGGGACGGCGTGGGTGCGTCCGTCTCCTCGGCGGCATGGGCGGCGCTGAGCGGAAGCATCAGCACCACGAGCAGGGCGAGAAGCGCCATGAAACGCATTCGCACGCGGTGACTCCTGTCGTTGGAGCGCGCTGCGCGCTCGTCGGTCGGGACACCCTAACGGCGCCGACGACGCCTCAACGCGGGTTTGGGACCCCCGGAGGTAACAGTTCAGTCTCCGACCGTGATCGGTACGGCGGACGCGGCCACCGCGGGCCCGCTACGCGGTGCCGGACGCCCCCGGGCCGTGCGCGACGACGCCCTCGGCCACCTGCCGCATCGACAGGCGCAGGTCCATCGCCGTCTTCTGGATCCACCGGAACGCGTCCGGCTCCGAGAGCCCGAGGTCCTTCTGCAGCACGCCCTTGGCGCGGTCGACGGCCTTGCGGGTCTCGAGCCGCTCCGTGAGGTCGCCGACCTCCTGTTCGAGCTGGCTGAGCTCGGCGAAGCGGCTGACGGCCATCTCGATCGCCGGCACCAGGTCGGTGGCCGAGAACGGCTTCACGAGGTACGCCATCGCCCCGGCGTCGCGCGCCCGCTCCACGAGCTCCCGCTGGGAGAACGCCGTGAGGATGACGACCGGGGCGATGCGCTGCGCGGCGATCCGCTCCGCCGCCGCGATGCCGTCGAGGACGGGCATCTTGACGTCGAGCACGACCAGGTCGGGGCGCAGCTCCTCGGCGAGCTCGATCGCCTTCTGCCCGTCGCCGGCCTCGCCGACGACCTCGTACCCCTCGTCGGCCAGCATCTCGGCGAGGTCCATGCGGATGAGCGCCTCGTCCTCGGCGATCACGACGCGTCGGCGGGCACCCGGGGCTTGATCGGTCACGGGGTGAAGGCTAGCCCTCGGCAGCGGCGTCCGAGACCGTACGTCTCGCGGAGAGGCGGGGCTCACGCTGCGGTAGGGTCTGCGTCTGCCTGGCCGGGTTGGCGGAACGGCAGACGCGATGGTCTCAAACACCATTGTCCGAGAGGGCGTGTGGGTTCGAGTCCCACACCCGGCACCAGGCGACACCCGCTCCCGGACGGTCGGCGGTCGCCTACACACTCGTGCCGTGCACGTTCGCCCGACCGACACCGTCGCCTCCGCGCTGGCAGCGATGCGCGCGGGAGTCCCGGACGCGGCGAACGCGCGCAAGCACGGCGTGGCGCCGGGGACGATCCGCCGGTGGCGGCGCCTCTACCTCGAGCAAGGGCGTCCCCGCGGCCAGACCCACCTCACCGCCCGGTGTCCGCGGTGCGACGCCGTCCCGCTGGACGGCGCTGCGTACGCCGAGCTGTTGGGGTGGTACCTCGGCGACGGTCACGTCTCCCGGGGACGCCGCGACGTGTACGCGCTCCACGTGATCAACGACCTCAGCTACCCGGTCGCGAACGCGCGGATCCAGGACCTGATGCGGGCCGTCAAGCCCGGGAGCCGACCCCACACCCGGGACCGACCGGGGTCGGTCATCACCACCGTCTCGTGGAAGCACTGGCCCTGCCTGCTCCCCCAGCACGGTCCGGGGCGGAAGCACGAGCGCCCGATCGTGCTCGAGGCGTGGCAGCGGGAGGTCGTCGAGCGCCACCCGAGCGACTTCCTGCGGGGTCTGCTGCACTCCGACGGCGCGCGGGTGCGCAACTGGGCGGCCCGGGTCGTGGCCGGCGAGCAGCGCCGCTACGACTACCCGCGCTGGCAGTTCGTCAACGCGTCGGCCGACATCCGCGCGCTCTGCTGCTGGGCGCTGGACCTCGTGGGTGTGGACTGGCGGGCGTCCGGGCCCCGCACGATCAGCGTGTCCCGCCGCGAGGCCGTCGCCCGCCTCGACGACCTCGTCGGGCCGAAGGCCTGAGCGCACCCGCGACGCAGCACGGCCCCGGGGACCACCCGGGGCCGTGCTGCGTCGCGCTGGGAGCGTGGAGGATCAGGCGGGCGCGGACCGGCGGTACGCCGGAGCGACCTCGTTGATCGCGTCGCCCATCTGGTGCACGCGCAGCGCGTTGGTCGAGCCGGGGATGCCGGGCGGGGCGCCGGCGATGATGACGACCAGGTCGCCCTCCTTGACGCGCTCGATGCGCAGCAGCGCCTCGTCGACCTGCCGCACCATCTCGTCGGTGTGCTCGACCTGCGCGGTCTTGAACGTCTCCACGCCCCAGGTCGCGGCCAGCTGCGAGCGGGTCGACGCGAGCGGGGTGAACGCCAGGATGGGGATGGGACCGCGGTAGCGGGCCAGGCGCCGGGCCGAGTCGCCGCTCTGCGTGAACGCCACGAGGTACTTCGCGCCGACGCGCTCCGCGACCTGCGCCGCGGCGAGCGCGATGATGCCGCCCTTGGTGTGGGGGTCCCAGTCGATGGCGCGGATGTCGGCGGCCGCGTGGCGGTCGGCGCTCTCGATGATGCGGGCCATGGTCTCGACGGCGGTCACGGGGTACTCCCCCACGCTCGTCTCCCCCGACAGCATGACGGCGTCCGCGCCGTCGAGCACGGCGTTGGCGACGTCGGAGGCCTCGGCACGCGTCGGGGCCGGGGCGCCGATCATCGACTCGAGCATCTGCGTCGCCACGATGACGGGCTTGGCGTTGCGGCGGGCCAGGTCGACGATCCGCTTCTGGTGGAACGGCACGTCCTCCAGCGGGCACTCCACGCCGAGGTCGCCGCGCGCCACCATGAAGGCGTCGAACGCGTCGATGATCTCCTCGAGGTTGTCGATCGCCTGCGGCTTCTCGATCTTGGCGATGATGGGGACGCTGCGCCCCTCCTCGGCCATGATCGCGCGCACGTCCTCGGCGTCCGCGGCGGAGCGCACGAAGCTGAGCGCCACCATGTCCACGCCGATCCGCAGCGCCCAGCGCAGGTCCGCCACGTCCTTCTCCGACAGCGCCGGCACCGAGACGGCCACGCCGGGCAGGTTGATGCCCTTGTGGTTCGAGACCCGGCCGCCGACCAGCACCTCGACCTCGACGTCGGTCTCGGTGGTCGACACGACCCGCATGCGGACCTTGCCGTCGTCGATGAGGAGCGCGTCACCCGGCTTCACGTCGCCGGGCAGACCCTTGTACGTCGTGCCGCAGATCGAGGCGTCGCCGTCGACGTCGCGGGTGGTGATCGTCCAGCTCTGACCGCGGCGCAGCAGCACCGGGCCGTCGGAAAACGTCTCCAGGCGGATCTTCGGACCCTGCAGGTCGGCGAGGATGCCCACCCCCCGGCCGCTGGCGTCGGACGCCTGGCGGACGTGCTGGTAGACCTGCTCGTGATCCGCGTAGGCACCGTGGCTCATGTTCAGGCGCGCCACGTCCATGCCGGCGTACACCAGCTCCTGGACACGGCGGGCGGAGGAGGTCGCGGGACCCAACGTACAAACGATCTTGGCTCTGCGCACGAGGCAACGGTACTGCCGACCACCCGCACGGGTGACACTGGTCTGGATCGTTCAAATGAACTTCACAGCAACGCAACGGGGCCGGGACCCCGGAGGGGGTCCCGGCCCCGTGGGCGGGTGCAGCGCTCGCTCACACGACCAGCGGTCGCTCCGTCGACTTGATGGGCGCCGGGAGCGACGTCGAGCCCGTCAGGTACTCGTCCACCGCCGCCGCGGCCGCACGCCCCTCGGCGATCGCCCAGACGATGAGTGACTGGCCGCGGCCGGCGTCACCGGCCGCGAACACGCCCTCGACCGAGGTCCGGTACGTCGGGTCCCGCTTCACGTTGCGCCGCTCGTCGAGCTCCAGCCCGAGCTGCGCGACGACCGAGTCGGTCTCCGGTCCGGTGAAGCCCATCGCAAAGAGCACCAGCTCGGCAGGGATCTCTCGCTCGGAGCCCTCGACCTCGACGAACCGGCCGTCCTCGAAGCGGACGTCGACGAGCAGGAGCGCACGTACGTTGCCGTCCTCGTCGCCGCGGAACTCCTTGGTGGAGACGCCGTAGACCCGGTCGCCGCCCTCCTCGTGGGCCGAGGAGACACGGAAGAGCGCGGGATACGTCGGCCACGGCTGCGCGCTCGGGCGGTCGCCGCCCGGCTGCGGCATGATCTCGAGCTGCGTGATGGACGCGGCGCCCTGGCGGATGGACGTTCCGAGGCAGTCCGCGCCCGTGTCGCCGCCGCCGATGATGACGACGTTCTTGCCGTCGGCGCGCACCTGGCCCTCGACGGTCTCCCCGACCGCGACCCGGTTGGCCTGCGGCAGGAAGTCCATCGCCTGGTGGATGCCGCCGAGCTCGCGCCCCGGGACCGGCAGGTCGCGCGGGATCGTCGACCCGGTGGCCAGCACGACGGCGTCGTAGCGGGCCCGCAGGTCGTCACCGGTCACGTCCGTGCCCACGTCGACGCCCGTGCGGAACACGGTGCCCTCGCGGCGCATCTGGTCGAGGCGGCGGTCGACGTGCTGCTTCTCCATCTTGAACTCGGGGATGCCGTAGCGCAGCAGGCCGCCGATGCGGTCGGAGCGCTCGTAGACCGCGACGGTGTGGCCGGCGCGGGTCAGCTGCTGTGCGGCGGCCAGGCCCGCGGGGCCCGAACCGACGACGGCGACGGTCTTGCCCGACAGCCACTCGGGCGGCTGCGGCTTGACGTAGCCGGCCTCCCACGCGCGGTCGATGATCGAGACCTCGACGTTCTTGATCGTCACCGGGTCCTGGTTGATGCCCAGCACGCAGGCGGTCTCGCAGGGCGCCGGACAGAGGCGACCGGTGAACTCCGGGAAGTTGTTCGTGGCGTGCAGCCGCTCGATCGCCTCCTCCCAGTCGTCGCGCCAGACCAGGTCGTTCCACTCCGGGATGATGTTGCCCAGCGGGCAGCCTTGGTGGCAGAACGGGATGCCGCAGTCCATGCAGCGACCGGCCTGCGGCGTGATGATCGGCAGCAGCGCCCGACCGATGCCGTCGGGGTACACCTCGTTCCAGTCGTTGACGCGCTCCTCGACGGGACGACGGGTCGCGACCTTGCGGCCCTCCTTGAGGAAGCCCTTCGGGTCAGCCATGCAGCACCTCCATGATCCGGGCGGCCGTCTGGTCCTCGTCGAGGCCCTCGGCTTCCGCAGCGGCACGGGCGTCGAGCACCCGCTTGTAGTCACGCGGCATCACCTCGGTGAAGCGCGCCAGCGACGCGGGCCAGTCGGCGAGCAGCTGCTCGGCGACCACGGACCCGGTCTCCTCGAAGAACGTGCGGACGTGGCCGTGGAGCTCCTCGGCCGCGTCACCCTCGACCGGGCGGAGGTCCACCAGCTCGCCGTTGACCCGCCACGGCTTGAGGTCGAGCACCCACGCGATGCCGCCCGACATGCCGGCCGCGAAGTTGCGGCCCGTCTTGCCGAGCACCACCACGCGACCGCCGGTCATGTACTCGCAGGCGTGGTCGCCCACGCCCTCGGTGACGACGACCGCGCCGGAGTTGCGCACGCAGCAGCGCTCGCCCACCCCGCCGCGGATGAAGATCTCGCCCAACGTGGCGCCGTACGCGATCGTGTTGCCCGCGATGATCTGCTCGTCGGAGGCGAACGTCGCGGCACGATCCGGGCGGATGACGAGGCGACCGCCCGAGAGGCCCTTGCCCACGTAGTCGTTGCCGTCGCCCTCGAGGCGCAGCGTCACGCCGCGGGGGACGAAGGCGCCGAACGACTGCCCCGCCGAGCCGGTCAGGGTGATGTCGATCGTGCCGTCGGGCAGGCCCTCGCCGCGGTAGCGCTTCGTCACCTCGTGGCCCAGCATCGTGCCGACCGTGCGGTTGACGTTGCGCACCGCCACCTGGGCGCGGACGGGCTCGCCGCTCTCGAGCGCGGGACGCGCGATCGCGATGAGCTCGTTGTCGAGCGCCTTCTCCAGCGCGTGGTCCTGCGTCTTCGTGCAGCGCAGGTCCTGCTCGGGGAACGCCGTGGTGTCGGGCTCGTGGAGGATCGGCGTCAGGTCGAGACCGGCCGCCTTCCAGTGGTCCACGGCCTGCGCCACGTCGAGCGCACCGACCTGGCCGACGGCCTCGTCGATGCTGCGGAAGCCCAGCTGCGCCAGGTACTCCCGCACCTCCTCGGCGATGTAGGTGAAGAAGTTGACGACGTACTCGGCCTTGCCGCTGAAGCGCTCGCGCAGCACCGGGTTCTGCGTCGCGACGCCCACGGGGCAGGTGTCGAGGTGGCAGACCCGCATCATGATGCAGCCCGAGACGACGAGCGGCGCAGTGGCGAAGCCGAACTCCTCGGCGCCCAGCAGGGCGGCGATGACGACGTCGCGACCGGTCTTGAGCTGGCCGTCGGCCTGCACCACGATCCGGTCCCGCAGGCCGTTGATGAGCAGCGTCTGCTGGGCCTCGGCCAGGCCGAGCTCCCACGGGCCGCCCGCGTGCTTGAGCGACGTCAGCGGGGACGCGCCGGTGCCGCCGTCGTGACCGGAGATGAGCACGACGTCCGCGTGCGCCTTCGAGACGCCCGTGGCGACGGTGCCGACGCCGACCTCGGAGACGAGCTTCACGTGGACCCGCGCCGCCGGGTTGGCGTTCTTGAGGTCGTGGATCAGCTGGGCGAGGTCCTCGATCGAGTAGATGTCGTGGTGCGGCGGCGGGGAGATCAGGCCCACGCCGGGCGTGCTGTGCCGCGTCCGCGCCACCCACGGGTAGACCTTGTGGCCGGGCAGCTGGCCGCCCTCGCCGGGCTTCGCGCCCTGCGCCATCTTGATCTGGATGTCGTCCGCGTTCGTCAGGTACTCGCTCGTGACGCCGAAGCGCCCCGAGGCGACCTGCTTGATCGAGCTGCGGCGCTCCGGGTCGTGCAGGCGGTCCGGGTCCTCGCCGCCCTCACCGGTGTTCGACTTTCCGCCGAGCCGGTTCATGGCGATCGCGAGGGTCTCGTGCGCCTCCTGCGAGATGGAGCCGTACGACATCGCGCCGGTGGAGAACCGCTTGACGATCTCCGAGACCGGCTCGACCTCCTCGACGGGGATCGGCTGGCGGCCGGTCGCGCCGGCGTCCTTGAACCGGAAGAGCCCGCGCAGCGTCATGAGCCGCTCGGACTGCTCGTCCACCCGGCTCGTGTACTGCTTGAACACGTCGTACCGGCCCGCGCGCGTCGAGTGCTGCAGGCGGAACACGGTCTCGGGGTCGAACAGGTGCGGCTCGCCCTCGCGGCGCCACTGGTACTCGCCGCCGATGGCCAGCTCGCGGTGCGACGGGGCCACCCCGCTGGGGGGGTACGCCGCGGCGTGGCGCCGCGCGACCTCCTCGGCGACCGTGTCGATGCCGATGCCGCCGAGCTTGGAGGTGGTGCCGACGAAGTACTCGTCCACCAGCTCCTGCGAGAGACCGACGGCCTCGAAGATCTGCGCACCCGTGTAGGACGCGACCGTCGAGACGCCGATCTTGCTCATCACCTTGAGGACGCCCTTGCCGAGCGCCTTCACGAGGTGCTTGACCGCGACCTCGGGCTCGGTCTTGACGTAGTACCCCGCCCGCGCCAGGTCCTCGACGGACTCCATGGCGAGGTAGGGGTTGACGGCGGCCGCGCCGTACCCGACGAGCAGCGCGACGTGGTGCACCTCGCGCACGTCGCCGGCCTCGACGAGCAGGCCGACCTGGGTGCGGGTCTTCTCGCGCACCAGGTGGTGGTGCACGGCGCCCGTGAGCAGCAGCGACGGGATCGGGGCCAGCTCGCGGGTGGAGTGGCGGTCCGAGAGCACGATGATGCGCGCGCCGTCGGCGATGGCGGCGCTGACCTCGGCGCAGATCTCGCGCAGGCGGGCGGCCATCGCCGCGCCGCCGCCCTCGACCGGGTAGAGGCCGCGGGAGACGTGCGTGACGAAGCCGGGGTGCTCGCCGTCGCGGTTGATGTGGCGGATCTTCGCCAGCTCGTCGTTGTCGATGACGGGGAACGGCAGCACGACCTGGCGGCACGAGTCCGGACCCGGCTCGAGCAGGTTGGCCTCCGGGCCGATGGAGCCGTTGAGCGAGGTGACGAGCTCCTCGCGGATGGCGTCCAGCGGCGGGTTGGTCACCTGCGCGAACAGCTGGGAGAAGTAGTCGAACAGCAGCCGCGGCTTCTCGCTCAGCGCCGCGATCGGGGTGTCGGTGCCCATCGAGCCGATCGGCTCGGCGCCGGCGTTGGCCATCGGCGCCAGGAGGACGCGGAGCTCCTCCTCGGTGTAGCCGAAGACCTGCTGGCGGCGGGTGACCGAGGCGTGCGTGTGCACGACGTGCTCGCGCTCCGGCACGTCCTTGAGGTGCACGAGGCCGTCGGCCAGCCACTCGGCGTACGGCTGCTCGGCCGCGAGGCCGGACTTGATCTCCTCGTCCTCCACGATCCGGTGCTCGGCCGTGTCGACGAGGAACATCTTGCCGGGCTGCAGGCGACCCTTGCGCACGATCGTGGCGGGGTCGATGTCGAGCACGCCGACCTCGGAGGCCAGGACGACGAGACCGTCGTCCGTGACCCAGAAGCGCGAGGGACGCAGGCCGTTGCGGTCGAGCGTCGCGCCGATCTGCGTGCCGTCGGTGAAGACGACGCAGGCCGGGCCGTCCCACGGCTCCATCATCGTGGAGTGGAACTCGTAGAAGGCCCGCTTGGCCTCGTCCATCTCCCCGTGGTTCTCCCACGCCTCCGGGATCATCATGAGCACGGAGTGCGGCAGGCTGCGGCCACCGAGGTGGAGCAGCTCGAGGACCTCGTCGAACGACGCGGAGTCCGAGGCGCCCGGGGTGCAGATCGGGAAGAGCCGGTCGAGGTCGCCCGGGATGGCGTCGGAGGCCAGGAGGGCCTCGCGCGCACGCATCCAGTTGCGGTTGCCCATGACCGTGTTGATCTCGCCGTTGTGGGCGATGAAGCGGAACGGGTGCGCCAGCGGCCAGCTCGGGAACGTGTTCGTCGAGAAGCGCGAGTGCACCACGCCGATCGCCGACGCCATGCGCTCGTCGACCAGGTCGGGGAAGAAGTGGTCGAGCTGGTCGGTCGTGAGCATGCCCTTGTAGACGAGCGTGCGCGACGACAGCGACGGGAAGTAGGCCTGGGCCTCCCGCTCGGCGCGCTTGCGCAGGCAGAACGCGAGCCGCTCCAGGCCCATGCCGGACACCGAGCGGTCGACGGGCGCCACGAAGAGCTGGCTGAACGTCGGCATGACGCCGAGCGCCATCGAGCCGAGCACCGCCGGCTCCACCGGCACGTCGCGCCAGCCGAGGACCTCGAGACCCTCCTGGGTCGCGATCTCCTCGATGGTGGTGCGCGCCTTGGCCAGGTCGTCGCCCTCGCGCGGCAGGAAGCCGGTGCCGACGGCGTACGCGCCGACGGCCGGCAGGTCGAAGTCCACGACGGCGCGCAGGAACGCGTCGGGGACCTGGAGCAGGATGCCGGCGCCGTCGCCGGAGTTGACCTCCGCGCCGGCGGCGCCGCGGTGGTCGAGGTTGCGCAGCGCCTGCAGGGCCTTGGCCACGATGTCGTGGCTGGCCTCGCCGGTCATGGTGGCCACGAAGGCGACACCACAGGCGTCGTGCTCGAACCGCGGGTCGTAGAGCCCTTGGGCCTCGGGGATCGCGTGCGAGATGGGCACGTGGACATCTCCCGTCGTCGGGGCCCGGCGGGCGTGGGGGCGCGCCGGGCGATCACTGGTGCGGGGTGGTCGTGGCGTCGCGCGACGCGGCAGCGCATGGCTGTCGTGCCGGCTGGGTGCGAGGCCCCGGGCCCACCTTCGAAGGGACGACGTTGGCCCTGCAGGCGGTGAGGTTACCACCGTGAAACGTCGCTGGTGCGCGACGGCCACACGGTGGCGGTACGGCGTTCAGCCGCGCGAGCGGAACCGGCGGCGTCGCGGGGGCGCGGGCGCGCCACCCTCGGTGTCCTGGGTGGTCGCCGTGGTGCCCGTGCGACCGGCGCGGGCGTCGGCGGCGACCCCGGGCTCGGCGTCGCCAGAGTCGTCGTCAGCGTCGTCGTCAGCGTCGTCGTCAGCGGCGCCGTCCGTCACCGGGCGGCGGCCCTCGACGTACACGTCCTCCTCGCGGCCGCGGCCGCGGGTGACGACGAGGTAGATCACGGCTGCTACGAACAGCACGATCGAGGTCCACACGTTGAGTCGCAGGCCCAGCACGTCGTCGAGCTGCACCTCGTCGATGCGCAGCGACTCGGTGAAGGCCCGCCCGACGGTGTACGTCGCGACGTACAGCGCGACGACGCGACCCCCACCCAGGCGGTAGCGGCGGTCGAGCCAGATCACGAGCGCGAACGCGGCCAGGTTCCACACGAACTCGTAGAGGAACGTGGGGTGGAAGGTCTCGAACTGCGTGTAGCCGGTCGGGCGGTTCTCCAGGTCGATGCTCAGCCCCCACGGCAGGTCGGTGGGGCGGCCGAACAGCTCCTGGTTGAACCAGTTGCCCCACCGGCCGATGGCCTGGGCCACCAGCAGGCCGGGCGCCAGCGCATCGACGAGCGGCAGGAACCGGATGCCCTTGCGGCGGGCGCCGATCCAGGCGCCGAGCGCGCCGAACGCGATCGCGCCCCAGATGCCGAGGCCGCCCTCCCACAGGTAGAGCGCGCGGATCGGCTCGCGCCCCTCGCCGAAGTAGAGCTCCCAGTCGGTCGCGACGTGGTAGATCCGGGCGCCGACGATGCCGAACAGCACCGCGGGGACCGCGATGTCCTGCACGTCGCCGTACTGCCCGCCGCGGGCCACCCACCGGCGCTCGCCGATGATCACGGCGGCGACGACGCCGAGGATGATGCACAGCGCGTAACCGCGCAGGGGCAGCGGACCCAGGTGCCACACGCCCTGGTCCGGGCTGGGCAGGGCGTGGACGAGCGCCGGGAACGCGTCGAGGGCCGTGAGCATGGGGCCCATCATCGCCCGTCAGGCGGCCGGGCGCGCCAGGAGGGTCGCGACGTCCGTGGCGAGCTGGTGCGGCGAGGTGTCCCGCATCCACAGCACCGGCACGGTGTCGTCGGTGTCGACGCCGCTCACCTGGTCGTTGTGGGTGACGTCGTAGCCGCCGCTCGGCAGCCGCGCGCCCTCCTCGAAGTAGACGTGGAAGCCGTCACCGGCCTCCTGCAGCGCGGCCATGTTGCCGGTCAGCCCGACGAAGGCGGGGTCGAAGCGCTCCAGGTAGGTGCGGAGCGTGGCGACGTCGTCGCGCGCCGGGTCGGTCGTGACGAACAGGACCTGCACCCGCTCCTGGTCGGCCGGCTCGAGCCGGTCGAGGGCGTTCGCGACGTTGGCCATCACCATCTGGCAGATGTCGGGGCAGTTCGAGTAGCCGAAGAAGACGAGCGTCAGGTCGGCGGTCGAGTCGGCCGTCAGGGAGTACGGCGTGCCCTCCGCCGCGTCGCCCAGCGTCGAGGTCAGCGTCACGTCGGGGACCTGGTAGGGCGCCTGGTCGATCACCGAGCCGTAGAGCGCGTCGTCGCTGATCTCCGCGCCCACCATCGGGTTCAGCGGCTCGGCCGTGCCGCCGCAGGCGGTGAGCCCGGCGAGCGCGAGGGCGGCGACGGCGGCAGCGCGGCGTACCCGGGCCGGGGTGGACTCACGCACCGCCGGCGCTCCCCCGGCGCACGCCCGTGGCGAGCTCCTCGGTGAGGGTGCGCAGCGCGGCCAGGCCCGCCCGGCGGTCGGTGCCGGCGTCGAGCAGGGTGCGCACGAAGGCCGAGCCGACGATGACGCCGTCGGCGTACGCCGCCACGTCCGCGGCCTGGTCGCCGTTGCCGACGCCGAGGCCGACCCCGACGGGGAGGTCGGCGCCCTTCGGTTGCAGCGCCCGGGCCCGCGTGACGAGCGGGCCGCCGAGCTCGCTCGAGGTGGTGCGGGCACCGGTGACGCCCATGACGGCGGTGGCGTAGACGAAGCCGCGGCAGGCCGCCGTCGTCATCTCGACCCGCTCGTCGGTGGAGGACGGCGCGACGAGGAAGACCTTGTCGAGGTCGCGGGCGTCGGCCGCCGCGATCCACTCGGCGCCGTAGTCGGGCGTGATGTCGGGGGTGATGAGGCCCGCTCCCCCGGCCTCGGCCAGGTCGCGCGCGAACCGCTCCACGCCGTACCGCTCGACCGGGTTCCAGTAGGTCATGACGAGGGTGGGGGTGCCGGTCGCGGCGACGGCCTCGACGGTGCGCAGCACGTCGGCCACGCGGAACCCGCCGTCGAGCGCCTGCTGGGCGGCCGCCTGGATGGTGGGCCCGTCCATCACGGGGTCGCTGTAGGGCAGGCCGACCTCGATGACGTCGCAGCCGGCCTCGACCATCGTGCGCAGCGCCTCGATCGCGCCGGGCACGTCGGGGAAGCCGGCGGGCAGGTAGCCGACGAGGGCCGCGCGGCCCTCCTCGCGGGCGCGGGCGAACGCGGGAGCGGTGCTCACGCCTCGACCTCCTTCTCCGTGCGGCCGAGCCCGAACCACTCGATCGCGGTGCCCATGTCCTTGTCCCCGCGGCCCGAGAGGTTGACGAGGACCGTGGCCTCGGGCCCCTTCGTCGCCGCCAGCTCGCGGGCGACGTCGAGCGCACCGGCGACCGCGTGGGCCGACTCGATCGCGCAGATGATGCCCTCGGTGCGGGCCAGCAGGGCCATGGCGTCCATGGCGGCGGCGTCCGTGACCGGGACGTAGGTGGCCCGCCCGACGTGGGCGAGGTGGGAGTGCTGGGGGCCCACCCCGGGGTAGTCGAGGCCGGCGGAGATCGAGTGCGACTCGACGGTCTGGCCGTCGTCGTCCTGCAGCAGGAAGGTGCGGGCGCCGTGGAGCACGCCCGCCTCGCCGGCGGTGATGGTGGCCGCGTGGCGTCCCGTCGCGACCCCGTCGCCGCCGGGCTCGAAGCCGTAGACGGCCACGTCGTCGTCCTCGAGGAAGCCCGCGAAGAGCCCGATCGCGTTCGAGCCGCCGCCGACGCAGGCCGCGATGGCGTCCGGGAGCCGGCCGTAGCGCTCCAGCACCTGCGCCCGCGCCTCGTCGCCGATGCCGCGGCAGAACTCGCGCACCATCGAGGGGAACGGGTGCGGGCCCGCGGCGGTGCCGAACAGGTACGCCGTGTGGTCCACGCTGGCGACCCAGTCGCGGAACGCCTCGTTGATGGCGTCCTTGAGCGTGCCGCTGCCCGTGTCGACCGCGACGACCTCGGCGCCCAGCAGCTGCATGCGGGCGACGTTGAGCGCCTGGCGGCGCGTGTCGACAGCGCCCATGTAGATGGTGCAGTCCAGACCGAAGTACGCCGCGGCGGTCGCGCTGGCCACGCCGTGCTGGCCGGCCCCGGTCTCGGCGATGACGCGCTTCTTGCCCATCCGCTTCGTCAGCAGCGCCTGGCCCAGCACGTTGCGGATCTTGTGCGCGCCCGTGTGGTTGAGGTCCTCGCGCTTGAGCAGCACGCGGCAGCCCACCTGCTCCGACAGGCGGGTCGCCTCGTACAGCGGGCTGGGGATGCCGGCGTACTCCCGCAGGATGGTCTCGAACTCGGCCGTGAAGCCGGGGTCGGCCAGGGCGGTGTGCCACGCGTCCGTGAGCTCGTCGAGCGCGGAGACCAGCGCCTCGGGCATGAACCGGCCGCCCCACTGGCCGGCCTCGCCGAAGAAGCCGCGGTCGTCGGCGTCGAAGCGGCTCACGGGGTGACCTCCACGGTCGGCTGGGGGAACGGCTGACTGGGGGTGATGCCGGTCATGGCGCGGACGGCGCCCTCGGGGTCGCCGTCGCGCACGAGCGTCTCCCCCACGAGCACGGCGCGGGCGCCCTGCTCGACGTACCCCCGCACGTCGGCGACGCCCCCGATGCCGGACTCGGCGACGAGCACGCGGTCGGCGGGCAGGAGGGGCGCGAGACGGCCGAACGCACCGGGGTCCACGGCGAGGGTCTTGAGGTTGCGCGCGTTGACGCCCACGAGCTCCGCACCGAGGGTCACGGCGCGCTCCGTCTCGGCCTCGTCGTGCACCTCGACGAGCACGGTGAGACCGAGCTCGCGGGCCAGGTCGTGCAGGCGGTGCAGCGTCGGGTCGTCGAGCGCGGCGACGATGAGCAGCACGAGGTCGGCGCCCGCGGCACGGGCCTCGACCACCTGGTACTCCGTCACCACGAAGTCCTTGCGCAGCAGCGGCACGTCGACGGCGGCGCGCACCGCGACCAGGTCGGCCAGGGAGCCGCCGAAGCGACGCTCCTCGGTGAGCACGCTGATGGCCGCGGCGCCGCCGGCCGCGTACGCCGAGGCGAGCGCGACGGGGTCCGGGATGTCGGCCAGGTGCCCCTTGCTGGGGCTGCGCCGCTTGACCTCGGCGATGACGCTCGACCCCGCGGCGCGCAGCGCCGGCATCGGGTCCCGCGGAGGGTCGACGTCGGCCAGCCGCGCGCGCAGCCCGGCCAGGTCGACCTCGGCCTCGCGGCGCGCCAGGTCCTCGCGGACCCCTGCGACGATCTCGTCGAGGACGGTCACCGCGGTCAGTGGGTCTCCTCGTGCAGGCCGAGCTTGGCCATCACGAGGAAGAGGACGAACGAGCCGATGGCGAGACCCAGGCCGATGTAGAACACGACGAGGTTGATCGGGTCGAGCATGAGGCCCACGGACCCGACGGCGAAGCCGACCAGGGCGACCGTGACGCCCGTCCAGGCCGCGGGGGTGTTGCCGTGGTTGTTCGACATGCGGGGCTCCTCGGTCGGGGGGCAGCGTCGGCGCCGGGCTCACCGGGCCGAGACCGATCCTAGGTGGCCCGCCGAGCGGTCAGCGCGTCGGGTCCTCGCCCTCGTCGATGGCCTTCCACAGGTCGAGCGAGGTCTCGGGGGCCCGGGTCGTGGCCGTCGTCGCGGCGTCGGCGGGCGCGTCGTACCGCGAGCCCATCTCGGGCCACGACGGGGCGAGGCGCACCGCGGCGACGCAGGCGGCGAGAGCCAGCAGGGCGGCGAGGGCGGTGACCGGCAGCCACGCGGTGATCCCCGGGTCGACGTCGGTCGTGCCGCCGCGCGCGAGCTGCTCGGTCACGTCGTCGGGCAGGGTGCGCGCCGAGGTGACCGCGACGGCGACCACGCCCGCCGCCGCTAGCGCGCCGAGGGCGGCCGCGGCGCGGCGGAACCAGCCGCGCGTCACGAGGAGCACGCCCCAGCACGCGAGCAGCACGAGCCCGAGGGCGGCCGCGAGGGGGGCCTCGCCGACGTCCGTGGTCGTCGCCAGGCCGCTCGGGCCGATGCCCGCGACGCGTCCCGTCGCGCCGTCGGTGCCCACCCAGGCGCGCGTGCCGCCCAGCGCGGTGAGGCCGCTGGCGGCGAGCCCGACGAGGACCACGGGCCCGACCGTGCGGCGGCGACGCTCCGGCCCGGGGGCCGCTGCGCTCACGCGGGGCCCAGCCGGACGGCGTCGAAGCAGGTGCGGTCGCCGGTGTGGCACGCCGCGCCCTCCTGGTCGACCTTCACCAGCAGCGTGTCGCCGTCGCAGTCGAGGCGCACGTCCTTGACCCACTGGCGGTGGCCGGAGGTCTCGCCCTTCACCCAGTACTCCCGGCGGGAGCGTGACCAGTAGGTCGCACGCCCGGTCGCCAGGGTGCGGGCCAGGGCCTCGTCGTCCATCCAGCCCAGCATGAGCACCTCGCCCGTGTCGTGCTGCTGCACCACGGCGGGGACCAGGCCGTCCTCGGTGCGCTTGAGGCGGGCGGCGATCTCGGGGGCCAGGGTGCTCACCCCGCCAGTATCCGCGCCGCCCGGGACGGGGCCGTTCACCGGCCCGCTCACCGCTCGGTCGCCACGGCCTGCTGGGCCACCCACGAGCGGTGCAGCCGCGCGTAGACGCCGTCGGGCTGGGCGACGAGCGCCGCGTGCGGCCCGTGCTGCACGACCCGGCCGGCGTCGACCACGACCACCTCGTCGGCGTTCTCGGCCGTCGTCAGGCGGTGGGCGATGGTGATGGAGGTGCGGCCGTCCATGAGGGCCTCGAGCGCGCGGCTGATCCGCATCTCCAGGGCGGGGTCGACGGCGCTCGTCGCCTCGTCCAGCACGAGCAGGTCGGGGTCGGCGAGGTGGGCGCGCAGGAGGGCGACCAGCTGCCGCTCCCCCGCGGACAGCGACTCGCCGCGCTGGCCCACGCGGGTACGCACGCCCTCGGGCAGCCCGAGCAGCCAGTCGTCCACGCCGATCTCGGCAGCGGCGGCGAGCACGCGCTCCTCGTCGGCGTCGAGGTCGCCGTACCGGAGGTTGGCCAGCACCGTGTCGTCGAAGAGGAAGCCCTCCTGGGGCACCAGCACGACGCGGCGGCGCAGCGAGCCGCCCCGCACCTCGCGCAGGTCGACGCCGTCGAGCCGCACGGCGCCGTCGGTCGGGTCGGCCAGGCGCGTCAGCAGCTTGGCGATCGTCGACTTCCCCGAACCGGTCTCGCCGACGACGGCGACGCGGCGCCCCGCCTCGATGCGCAGCGTGATGCCGCGCAGCACGGGCTCGCCGCCGCCGTAGGCGAACCACACGTCGTCGAGCTCGACGTCGACCGCGCGGTCGGGCAGCTCCGCCCCGTCCTCGCCGGGGTCGACGAGCTCGGCGGGGGTGTCCAGCAGCGCCACGACCCGGCGCCAGCCCGCGATGGCGTTCTGGGCGTCGGTGAGGATCTGCGTGCCCATCTGCACCGGGCCGACGAAGAGGGTGACGAGGAAGGCGAAGGCCAGGATCTCGCCCGCGGTGACGTCACCGGCGAGCCCGAGCCAGACGCCGACCACGATGACGCCGGCGTTCGCCAGCCCGGCCGAGATGCCGCCGAGCGAGAACGAGACGGCGGTGAAACCCTGCGCCTTGGTCGCGGCGGAGCGGTACCGGTCGATCGAGGTGTCGATGCGGGCCTGGGTGCGGGCCTCCACCGCGTACGAGCGGACCACGGCCGCACCGACGACGGGCTCGGCGATGGCGGAGAGCATCACGCCGACCTGGTTGCGCACGATGCCGTAGGCCTGCGACAGCTTGCGCTGGAAGTAGCGCAGCGAGGCGAAGAGCGGGGCGAAGCAGACCCAGACCACGAGGGTGAGGCGCCAGTCGTAGACGGCCATCACGACGGTCGCGACCAGGATCTGGCCGATGCTCACGATGAACAGCACGCCGCCGAAGACGATGAACTGGCTGACCTGGTCGATGTCGCTCGTCACCCGGGAGACCAGGGCGCCGCGGCGCTCCGTGTCCTGCGTGCCCATGGGCAGGTCGTGCACGTGCCGGAACGCCTTGACCCGCAGGGTGGCCAGGCCGGTCTCGGCCGCGACGAACAGGCGGGCGGTCATGAGGTACGACGCCACGCCCGTCACCAGCACCGCGACGCCGGCGGCGACCGCCATGAGGACGGTGAAGCCGACGTCGGGGCCACCGGGCGCGCCGATGCCGCGGTCGAGCGTCTGCTGCACCGCGACGGGCACGACGACCTGGCCGACGGTGGACAGCACCGCGAGCAGCAGCGTGCCGACCATGCCGTCGACGAGCTCCGGGGAGTGGCGCACCCCCCGACGGATGGTGTCGACGGCGCCGATGTCGTCGCCCGTGCCGACGCTCGTCGTCGCACGGCGGGTCGGGCTGGTCACGGCGCTCACGCCTGGACCTCCTCGGGCAGGGCCTCGTAGGCGTTGACGAGCCGGGCGTACGCCGGGCTGCGCTCGAGCAGGGCGGCGTGGGGGCCGCGGTCGACGATGCGGCCCTGGTCGAGGTGCACGACCTCGTCGGCCAGGCTGATGGTGGCCTTGCGGTAGGCCACGACGACGACGGTGGCGCCGTCGGCGCCCTCCCGCAGCGCCGCGAGGATGCGGGCCTCGACCTCGGGGTCGACGGCGGAGGTCGCGTCGTCGAGGACGAGCAGGCGCGGGCGGCGCACGAGCGCCCGGGCCAGCGCGAGGCGCTGGCGCTGCCCGCCGGACAGGGTGGTGCCGCGCTCCCCCAGCTGGCTGTCGAGCCCCTGGGGCAGGCGAGCGACGAACCCGTCGGCCTGCGCGACCCGCAGCGCGGCCCACACCTCGTCGTCGGTGACGTCGGCACCGAGCGCGACGTTGCCCCGCACGGTGTCGTCGAAGAGGAAGGCGGTCTGCGGCACGACGGCGAGCACCTCGGCGAGCGCGCCGGGCGCAAGGTCCCGCAGGTCGGTGCCGTCCACGCGCACGTGGCCCGCGGCGGGGTCGACCAGCCGGCTCAGCAGGGCCGTCAGCGTGCTCTTGCCGGACGCCGTCGGGCCCACCAGGGCGACCGTGCGGCCCGGCTCGACCCGGAAGGACACGTCCTGCAGGACGGGGGCGGCCGCGTCGTACCCGTAGCGCACGTTCTCGACCTCGAGCAGCGCACCGCCCGCGTCGGTGCGGGGGGCGGGGCTCACGCCGTACTCCATCCCGGCCCGCTCCTCGAGCACGGCGTGCACGCGGTCGAAGCCCACGACGCTTCGCGGCAGCTCGCCGAGCAGCCAGCCGATGGAGCGGATGGGGAAGGCGACGACGGTCAGCAGGTAGGCGACCGTGACCACGGCGCCCGCGTCGGTGTCGCCGTCGAGCACGCGCACGACGCCGACCACCAGCACGAGCAGCACCCCGATGCTCGGGAGGGCGTTGAGCAGCGGGTCGAAGAGCGCCCGGCGCCGGCCCGCCTCGATGGCGACGTCGCGCAGGTCGGCGGTGCGGCGCGCGAAGCGCTCGGTCTCCTCGGCCTCGCGGCCCAGGGTCTTCACCACCAGGGCGCCCTCGAACGACTCGTGGGCGATCTCGCTGACCTCGCCGCGCAGCTCCTGCACCCGGGTCATCAGCGGGGAGGTGACGCGCTGGAACCACAGGTTGACGGCGATGACGGCCGGGAACACGAGGAGGCCCACCACGGCGAGGACGACGTCGGTGAGGAGCATCTGCGCGACGGCCACGACCATCATCGCGATGGTGCCGACGGCCATCGGCAGCGGCGCGACCGGGCCCCACGCCGCCTGGACGTCGGAGTTCGCGTTCGACAGCAGCACGCCGGTGGGGTGGCGGTGGTGCCACGACATGGGCAGCGACAGGTACTGCCGCGTGACGGCGCGGCGGTAGTGCGCCTCCATCCGGTACTGCATGATCCCGGCCCCGAGGCGCCGCGCCACGATGCCGACCGCGCGGAGGATGGCGACGCCGACGAACAGGCCGAACACCGCCCACAGCGCGCCCGCGCCCACCTCCCCGGTCTCGAAGGCGGGGAGGACGACGTGGTCGGTGGACCAGCCGAGCACCCAGGCGTCGGCCACGGTGAGGGCGCCGAAGAGCACGCTGCCGACCGCCGAGACGGTGAACACCCAGGGCTCGCGCCGGATCGCGACGCCGAGCACCTTCAGGCCGGCCGCGGTGGTGGAACGGTCGCGGGAGGAGGCTGGCACGGTGGTCCAACCTAGGAGACGGGACCGACATTCCGCACGTCGCCGGACCTAGGCTCGTGCGGGTGACGACGCTCGTGCTCGCCTCCGCCTCCCCCGCCCGCCTGGCCACCCTCCGCACGGCGGGGGTCGACCCCCTCGTGGTGGTCTCGGGCGCCGACGAGTCGGGGCTCGAGCACCTCCCCCCGGCGCAGATGGCCGGGCAGCTGGCCGTCCGCAAGGCCGACGCCGTCGTGCGCCGCGGCGGCCTCCCCGACGACGCCCTGGTCCTCGGGTGCGACTCGGTGCTCGAGGTGGACGGCGTCGCCCACGGCAAGCCGGGTACGGCGGAGGTGGCGACGCGGCGCTGGCAGCAGGTGCGCGGGCGCTCCGGCGTGCTCCACACCGGGCACGCGCTCGTGCACCTGGCCGGTGACCGGAGCACGACCGCGGTCGCCTCGACCGTCGTGCACTTCGCGGACGTCGACGACGAGGAGGTCGCCGCCTACGTGGCGACCGGGGAGCCGCTCGGCGTCGCCGGCGGGTTCACGCTGGAGGGGCGGGGCGCCGCGTTCGTCACGGGCGTCGAGGGCGACCCCCACAACGTGGTCGGGGTCAGCGTGCCTCTCCTGCGGACCCTGTGCGCCGACCTGGGGCTGCGGTGGACGGACCTGTGGTCTCCCCGATGACGGCGGCCGGCAGCGTCCTCGCCCGCTGCACGGGGCTGTTGAAGACGTAGGTGCGGAACAGGTAGAAGCGGGCGACGAAGCCGGCCGACAGCCCGATGACGTTCGCCGAGACGTTGTCGGCTACGGGGTCGCTCAGGCCGAGCACCGAGCGGCTGAACCACAGGCACGCCATCGGCAGGACCATCGTCACCACGTTGATCGCGACGTAGGCCAGGAAACCGCCGTCGGCCCCCGGGGCCTGGCGGTGCCGGAAGACCCACCGCTTGGTGCCGCTGTAGCTGACGAGCATGCCGACCGTGTTGGCCAGCACGTACGACGAGTAGGGCCGGTCGCCCAGCACGGGGTCGACCACCCAGGCGCCGTGGAGCAGGGCGTTGAAGAGCACGAAGGACACGAGGGTCGCGAGGACGCCGACGAGGCTGAACTTGCTGACCTCGGCGGCCAGCCGTCGCCACCGCCGCCGTCCCATGGGTCGCAGGCTATCCTCCGCGCGCCCCGGGCGTCGCACGCCGCCCCGCGGGGCGGTGCGGTACGCCGTACCGGCCGACAGGGACCGAATTCCGGATCCGCTCGCTCACGACGGCCCGGGTGCCCCTAGACTCCGCTGCGGTGGCGCCGCGGGGCGCGCCGTGAGTCGAGTGACCCGAGCCTTCGAGGAGTGCCCGTGCCCGAGATCAAGCCCTTGCGTCGCGTCCTCATCGCCAACCGCGGTGAGATCGCCGTGCGCGTCATCCGCGCCTGCAAGGACGCCGGCATCGGCAGCGTCGCCGTCTACGCCGAGCCCGACCGCGACGCCCTGTTCGTGCGGCTCGCCGACGAGGCGCACTCGCTCGGCGGCGCGACGCCCGCCGACTCCTACCTCGACATCGCGAAGATCATCGCGGTCGCCGAGAAGTCCGGCGCCGACTCGGTGCACCCGGGCTACGGCTTCCTCGCCGAGAACGCCGACTTCGCCCAGGCCGTCATCGACGCCGGGCTGACCTGGATCGGTCCCCCGCCGGCGGCGATCGAGGCGCTGGGCGACAAGGCCAAGGCCAAGCACATCGCGGTGAAGGCGAACGCGCCGCTCGCGCCCGGCACCAAGGACCCGCTGGCCGACGCCGACGAGGCCGTCGCCTTCGCGCAGGAGCACGGCCTGCCCATCGCCATCAAGGCGGTGTACGGCGGTGGCGGGCGCGGCCTCAAGGTCGCCCGCACCATCGAGGAGATCCCCGACGCCTTCGAGTCGGCGGTCCGCGAGGCGGTCGGCGCGTTCGGTCGCGGCGAGTGCCTGGTGGAGAAGTTCCTCGACAAGCCCCGCCACGTCGAGACCCAGTGCCTGGCGGACCAGCACGGCAACGTCGTCGTCGTCTCCACCCGCGACTGCTCGCTGCAGCGGCGCAACCAGAAGCTCGTCGAGGAGGCCCCCGCGCCGTTCCTGTCCGAGGCGCAGCTCACCGAGCTCTACGAGTCGTCGAAGCGGATCCTGCGGGAGGCCGGCTACCACGGCGCCGGCACCTGCGAGTTCCTCGTCGCCCAGGACGGCTCGATCTCCTTCCTCGAGGTCAACACCCGGCTGCAGGTCGAGCACTGCGTCTCCGAGGAGGTCACGGGCATCGACCTGGTCCGCGAGATGTTCCGCATCGCGGCCGGCGAGGAGCTGGGCTACGACGACCCCGAGATCCGCGGCCACTCCATCGAGTTCCGCATCAACGCCGAGGACGGCGGGCGCAACTTCATGCCCGCGCCCGGCACGCTCACGAAGTGGTCGCCCCCGCAGGGCCCCGGCGTCCGGGTCGACGGCGGCTACGAGAACGGCGAGACGATCCCCGGCGCGTTCGACTCCCTCATCGCCAAGCTCATCGTCACCGGCCGCGACCGCACCCAGGCGCTCGAGCGCTCCCGCCGGGCGCTCGCCGAGTTCGAGGTCGACGGCATGCCGACCGTCATCCCGTTCCACCGCACGGTCGTGGAGGACCCGGCGTACGTCGGCGCCTCGACCCCCAGCGGCGAGGGCGAGTTCACGGTCTACACGCAGTGGATCGAGACCGACTTCGACAACCAGATCGAGCCCTACGCGGGCGCGGCCGGCGAGGCCGAGGAGCAGGGCGAGCGCCAGACGGTCGTCGTCGAGGTCGGCGGTCGCCGCCTCGAGGTCGTGCTCCCCGCCGGGCTCGGCGGGGTCGCCGCCGCGGGCGCAGGTGCGGGCGGCGCGAAGAAGCCGAAGCGCAGCGGCGCCAAGAAGGCCGGCGCGGCCGCCTCGGGCGACTCCGTCACCTCCCCCATGCAGGGCACGATCGTCAAGGTCGTCGTCGCCGAGGGCGACGAGGTCGCCGAGGGCGACACGATCGTCGTGCTCGAGGCCATGAAGATGGAGCAGCCGCTCAAGGCGCACAAGGCGGGCACCGTGACGGGCCTGACCGCCGAGGTCGGCGCCACCGTCACGAACGGCGCCGTCGTCTGCGAGCTCAAGGACTGACGGGCCCCGTCACCAGCACGCCGGCACGCACCGGTACGACGCCGGGTCGCCCCTCGCGGGCGGCCCGGCGTCGTGCGTCCCCGGCCCCGCCAGGGCGTTTGGACCGGCGTGCTCGGGTGGATCCATGACGACCCGTTTCGGCTACACCCTCATGACAGAGCAGTCCGGCCCCAAGGACCTCGTGCGTCACGCCGTCGCGGCGGAGCAGGTCGGGTTCGACTTCGAGGTCTCCAGCGACCACTACTTCCCGTGGCTCTCGGCGCAGGGGCACGCGCCGTACGCCTGGAGCGTGCTCGGCGCCGTCGCCCACGCCACCGAGCGGGTGGACCTGATGACCTACGTGACCTGCCCGACGATCCGCTACCACCCCGCCGTCGTCGCCCAGAAGGCCGCCACGCTGGGGCTGCTGTCCGACAACCGCTTCACGCTCGGCCTCGGCGCCGGCGAGAACCTCAACGAGCACGTCGTCGGCGAGGGCTGGCCGAGCGTCGACGCCCGCCAGGACATGCTGGTCGAGGCCGTCGAGATCATCCGGGCGCTGCACACGGGCGAGCTGACGACGTGGGAGGGCGACTACTTCCGGGTCGACTCGGCCCGCGTGTGGGACCTGCCCGACGAGCCGGTCGACATCGGCATCGCGGTCGGCGGCGAGAAGGCCGTGCACCGCTTCGGCCCGCTCGCCGACCACCTCGTCGCCACGGAGCCGGATGCCGGGCTCATCGAGACGTGGAACGCGACCGAGGGGGCCCCGCGCATCGGCTCGCCCGGCCGGGCCGTCGGCCAGATCCCCATCGCCTGGGGCCGCGACGTCGAGGAGGCCACGCAGCGGGCCCACGAGCAGTTCCGCTGGTTCGCCGGTGGCTGGGCGGTCAACGCCGACCTGCCGACCACGGCCGGCTTCGCGGGCGCGACGCAGTACGTGCGCCCCGAGGACGTCGCCGAGACCATCCCGTGCGGGCCCGACCTCGACGCCGTCGTCGAGGCCGTCAAACCGTTCTGGGAGGCCGGGTTCACCGACATCGCCCTCGTGCAGGTCGGCGGGGACACCGTCGACGAGTTCCTCGCCGAGGCCGCCGAGCCCCTGCTCGAGAAGCTGCGGGCCGCGGCGCCCTGATCCGGGGCTCCCCCGCTCCACCAGCACGACCCATGCGCCCGGCCCGCACACCCGCGGGCCGGGCGCGTGCCGCAGAATGGGCGTGGCCGGCGAGGGGCGGCCACGGCGCCGGGCGCCGGTACGACGCGCGAGGGGGGCACCGACACGTGGCCGAGGACGAGCTGACCGCGGTCATCACCGCTCTCGACGAGACAGGCCTGTACGTCGCGCCCAGCGCCGCCCCCATGCTGACCCCCGACGAGGTCGCGGCCGTCACCGAGAACCTCGCCACCCTGGAGGCGGCGGGAGCGCCGGTGTACGTCGTGGTCGCCGATCTCCAGGGCCAGGACTTCGCCGGTGACATGGACAACCTGCTCGTCTCGGTGCACGACGAGACGGGCGGGGACGGTCTGTACCTCGGTACGGACTGGTTCTACGAGCCGGCCTACGTCGAGGAGAACGGCGGCCCCGAGTACACCCTCACCGAGCAGCAGTGGGGCACCTCGGTCGCGCTGCCCGACACGTTCGACGCCCTCGACGTCGACGTGGTCGAGCCGGAGCTGGGGCCGGCGCTCGTGCGGCTCACCGACGCCCTGGTGTCCTACGCCACCACGAGCGAGCAGACGGAGTGGCTGGACTACCAGGAGGAGGTCCGCGAGACCCGTGAGGAGAGCTACGCGCAATCGCCGTCCGCCGACGGTGACGGGCTGGGGACCGGCGCCACGGCCGGCATCCTGCTGGGGGGCGTGCTGCTGGTCGCCCTGGTCGTCCGCGCCGTGCGTCGACGACCGTCGAGTGCCGGCGCTCCCGCGGGAACGGCCCGTGACGGCGCCTTCGTCCTGCCCCCGTCCGCCCTGGAGCTCGTGCGCTCGGCGCGCGACGCCGGCGTGGTCGGCCGCGCACGCGACGAGCTGCTCGCGCTGGGCGAGGCCGTCGACGCCGCGGAGCTGACCCCGAGGGGCGACGCCGCGGCGTGGCAGTCCGCGCTCGACCACTACGACGCCGCTCGACGGGTCCTGCGCCCTGAGGATCCCACGGACGACGTGCCCCTCCTCGACGGCGTCGGCGGCCTGGTGCTGGCCCAGCGCGGGCGCGCCGCCCTGACCGCGGCGCTCCGGGGACGGGCGTACTCGCCCACACCGCCGTGCCTGCTCAACCCCCTCCACGGGCCCGGCGAGAACGTGCGCGACGTCGAGGTGGCCGGTGAGCGGCTGCACGCGCCGCTGTGCAACCGGTGCCGGCGTGACCTGAAGAAGGGCGCACGGCCCGAGATCCTGGACGTCATGGTCGACGGCCGGCCGCGGCACTACTTCGAGAGCGGCGTGGAGCCCTGGGCCTCGACCGGCTTCGGGGCGCTCCAGCCCGACCTGGTCGGGGCGGTCCACCGCCTGCGGCAGCGGTGAGCGCCGTGACCGCGTTCCCGGACGACGACCTCGGCCCCGCGCCCGACGTCGACGACGTCGTGGCCGCGCTGCGCGAGGACCCGGTGCTCGTGCACCCGCTCTTCGGCAACGGCGCGCGCGACGCCGTGGACGCCGCCCTCACCGCCCGGGCCGAGGCAGCGCGCGCGGAGGGCGTCCCCGTGTACGTCGCCCTCGTGCCCGGGGTCCCGGGTCTCGCCGAGGGCGACTACGGGAGCGAGGCAGCCGAGGAGCTCGCGATCCTGCTGTCGCGTCAGCTCGGCGACGGGTACTACCTCACGGCGACGGAGCCGCACTCGAACGTCTCCGCGTCCCTCGGGACCGGCGAGTGGGCCCAGACGTACCTCGACTACGTGCCGGGCCAGGGTGACGGCGGCCGGTCGTCCCTCGTGGGCGACGTCGCCTGGAGCCTGGACCAGCTGGCTGGCACCGAGGACGACCCGGGGCAGTACGTCACCGGCATGTGGCAGCGGCCGGACTGGGACGTCGGGGACGACGGCCCCTCCGACGCCTTCACCGCCTCCTTCGTGCCCGCGCTCGCCTTCGTCGCCGTCGGGATCGGCGTGACCCTCCTGCTCCGCAACGTGGCCCGCTGGAGGGAGACGGCACCCGTGGCAGCGCGCACGCAGCGCAGCGGCGACGTCGCCGTCGCCTCCCCGACGCCGGGCGGCGCCGGGGTCGACTCGCCCGACGGCCTGCGCGCTCTCGAGCAGACCGCCCGCCGCGAGCTCGACGCCGTCGGACGTCGTCGCGCGGAGCGGGCGGGCCGACCGCTCGACGCCACCACCCGCACCCGGGTGGACGGCTCGTACGCCACCGCCCAGGCCGTCCTCGACAGCGCGTCGCCCGGCCGGACCCGACGGGCGGACCTCGTGGGGGCCCTCGTCCTCGCCCGGGTCGCGGCCGCGGCTCTCGACGAGCCGGGGCGAGCGCCGTACCGACCCTGCTTCGTGAACCCGCTGCACGGACGTGCCGAGCGCACCCGCGAGGTGACCGGCTCCGGGGTCGAGGTCCCCGTGTGCCGGGCCTGCGCGGTCGGCGCCATCACCGACCCGCTGACCGTGCGTCACGGCCTGCGGCGCAGGCCCTACTACGAGACCGGGAGCGTGTGGGCGCGCACGGGGTACGGCGCCCTCGTCGACGACCTGTGGAGCGAGGTCGGCCGGGCGCGCGCCGGAGGGGGGACGTCGTGAACGCGTTCCTCCGTTCCCGCACCCTCGCCTGGGCCGTCGGCCTCGCGTGCGGCGGCCTCGCGGCCGTCGGCGCGTGGCGCGACCCAGGTGCCCCGGGAGCGCCGCGTGACGACCTCGCGGCGGGCGACGTCCTGAGGGACGCCATGGACGCCTGGGCGGCCGGCGACCACGTCGTCGTCGCCCCCGGGAGCAGCGCACTGCTCGCCCCGGAGGAGGAGGCGGAGGTGGAGCGGGTGGTCGCCGAGGAGGGCGCCCCCCTCTACGTGCTCGTCGTCGAGCAGTCCTGGAACGCGGGCTACGCCCAGGCCGGCCACGCCCTCGACCAGCTCATGGCCGCCGTCGAGGTCGACGGGGTCGTCGTGATCTGGGAGGGCGACGGGAACGGCGACGTGGCCCTGACGGGCCACCGGACGATGCCGCCCTCGTACCGTCTCGAGGAGGCCGGCGTCGTGCTGGCACCGCAGGACGCCGCGGTCTACGACCGGATCTCCTCCTACGAGATGCTCGGCCGGGCCGAGGACCGGCTCACCGAGTGGGCGCGCGCCATCCCGCCCGACATCACCGCCGTCGAGGCGACGGCGGACGAACCGGACGACCGCCGGGGGGACGCCGTGCTCGGGGTCGTCGCGGGGGTCCTGGCGGGCCTTGCCGTCAGCGGCGTGCTGTGGATCCTCGTCGGGATCGTGCGCGTCCGCACCGGCCGCTCGTTCGCGAACCAGCCGCTCGCCGGCGGATCGCCCGGGCGGTCGTCCTCGGACCGGTCGCGTCCGGTCGACCTGCGCAAGCGGCAGGGACGTGGGTCCGGCCCACGGTCCGGCCGCGAGCCCCGCCGGCCTGCCCGCAGGCGTCGGCGCTGAACCTCCGCCGTACCCGACCGTCCGCCACCCGGGCCTCGTGCACCCGCACGGGTGAGGTTGTGGATAGCCTCCCCCCATGTTCTCCAAGGTGCTGGTGGCCAACCGGGGCGAGATCGCGATCCGAGCGTTCCGGGCGGCGTACGAGCTCGACGTCCGGACCGTCGCCGTCTTCCCCCACGAGGACCGCTGGTCGGAGCACCGGCTGAAGGCCGACGAGGCCTACGAGATCGGGGAGCGCGGCCACCCGGTGCGCAACTACCTCGACCCCGACGCCGTGGTCGCGGCGGCCGTGGCCTGCGGTGCGGACGCGGTCTACCCGGGCTACGGGTTCCTGTCGGAGAACCCCGCGCTCGCCGAGGCGTGCGCGAACGCCGGCATCACGTTCGTGGGCCCCACCTCGGAGATCCTCGAGCTGACCGGCAACAAGGCCCGCGCCATCGCCGCCGCCAAGGAGGCCGGCGTGCCCGTGCTGGCCAGCGTCGAGCCGTCCACCGACGTGGACGCGATCGTCGAGGCCGCGTCGTCGCTGCCCTACCCGCTCTTCGTCAAGGCCGTCGCCGGTGGCGGCGGGCGCGGCATGCGTCGCGTCGAGCGCCCCGAGGCGCTGCGCGAGGCGGTCGAGACGTGCATGCGCGAGGGCGAGGCCGCGTTCGGCGACCCGACCGTCTTCGTCGAGCAGGCCGTCGTCGAGCCGCGCCACATCGAGGTGCAGATCCTGGCCGACGGCGCCGGTGACGTCATCCACCTGTTCGAGCGCGACTGCTCGGTGCAGCGGCGCCACCAGAAGGTCATCGAGATCGCGCCCGCGCCGAACCTCGACCCGGCGCTGCGCGACCGCATGTGCGCCGACGCCGTGAGGTTCGCGCGCCACATCGGCTACCGCAACGCGGGCACCGTCGAGTTCCTGCTCGACCCCGACGGCAACTACGTCTTCATCGAGATGAACCCGCGCATCCAGGTCGAGCACACGGTGACCGAGGAGGTCACCGACGTCGACCTCGTGCAGTCCCAGCTGCGCATCGCCGCCGGGGAGACGCTGGCCGACCTCGGCCTGTCGCAGGACACGGTGCGGCTGCGCGGGGCGGCGCTGCAGTGCCGGATCACGACCGAGGACCCGGCCAACGACTTCCGGCCCGACACCGGCAAGATCTCCACCTACCGCTCCCCCGGCGGCCCGGGCGTGCGCGTCGACGGGGGTACGACGTACGCCGGCGCCGAGATCAGCCCGCACTTCGACTCGATGCTGGCCAAGCTCACGTGCCGGGGCCGCACGTTCGAGAAGGCCGTCGAGAAGGCGCGCCGCGCGGTCGCCGAGTTCCGCATCCGCGGCGTGCGCACCAACATCTCGTTCCTCTCCGGCGTGCTCGCCGACCCCGACTTCACCGCCGGGCGGGTGACGACGAGCTTCATCGAGACCCACCCCGAGCTGCTGACCGCGCGCCCGTCGGCCGACCGCGGCACGAAGCTGCTGCGCTACCTCGCCGACGTCACCGTCAACAAGCCGCACGGCGAGGCGCCGGTCACCCTCGACCCGGCCACGAAGCTGCCGGCCGTCGAGGAGGCGGTGCCCGCACCGGACGGCTCCCGCCAGCTCCTGCTGGAGGTCGGCCCCGAGGAGTTCGCGCGACGGCTGCGCGCGCAGACCCAGGTGGCGGTCACCGACACCACGTTCCGCGACGCCCACCAGTCGCTGCTCGCCACCCGCGTGCGCACCCGTGACCTGATGGCCGCGGCGCCCGTCGTGGCCCGCACGCTGCCGCAGCTGTGGTCGCTCGAGGCGTGGGGCGGCGCGACGTACGACGTGGCGCTGCGCTTCCTGTCCGAGGACCCGTGGGAGCGCCTGGCCCAGCTGCGCCAAGCGGTGCCGAACATCCAGCTGCAGATGCTGCTGCGCGGGCGCAACACGGTGGGCTACACGCCGTACCCCACGGAGGTGACCGACGCCTTCGTCGCGGAGGCCGCGGCGACCGGCATCGACGTCTTCCGCGTCTTCGACGCCCTCAACGACGTCGCCCAGATGCGTCCCGCCATCGACGCCGTGCGCGCCACCGGCACGACCGTCGCCGAGGTCGCGCTCTGCTACACCGGCGACCTGTCGGACCCGGGCGAGCGGCTCTACACGCTCGACTACTACCTGCGCCTGGCCGAGGAGATCGTCGAGGCCGGCGCCCACGTGCTGGCCGTCAAGGACATGGCGGGCCTGCTCCGCGCGCCCGCCGCCCGCACGCTCGTCACCGCGCTCCGTGAGCGCTTCGACCTGCCGGTGCACCTGCACACCCACGACACCGCCGGCGGCCAGCTCGCGACCCTGCTCTCCGCGATCGACGCCGGGGTGGACGCCGTGGACGCGGCGACCGCGACCATGGCGGGCACCACCAGCCAGCCGTCGCTGACGGCCCTCGTGGCCGCCACCGACCACTCGGCGCGCGAGACCGGCCTCGACCTCGCGGCCGTCGGCGCGCTGGAGCCCTACTGGGAGGCGGTGCGCCGGGTCTACGCCCCCTTCGAGTCCGGCCTGTCCTCGCCCACCGGCCGCGTCTACCGCCACGAGATCCCCGGCGGCCAGCTCTCCAACCTGCGCCAGCAGGCCGCGGCGCTGGGTCTCGCCGAGAAGTTCGAGCAGATCGAGGACACCTACGCCGCCGCGAACGACATCCTCGGCAACATCCCGAAGGTGACACCGTCGTCGAAGGTGATCGGCGACCTCGCCCTCCACCTCGTCGGCACGGGCGCCGACACCCCCGAGAAGATCGCCGACTTCGCCGAGAACCCGGGCGACTACGACCTGCCCGACTCCGTCATCGGGTTCCTCTCCGGCGAGCTGGGCGACCCGCCCGGCGGCTGGCCCGAGCCGTTCCGCACCAAGGCGCTCGAGGGCCGCACGTGGAAGCAGCCCGCGGCCGAGCTGACCGACGAGCAGCGCGCCGGGCTCGCCTCGGACCCGCGCGGCACCCTCAACGAGCTGCTCTTCCCCGGCCCGACGAAGGACTTCCGCGCGGCCCGCGAGACGTACGGCGACGTCGGCCGCATCCCGACGCTCGACTACCTCTACGGCCTGCGCCGCGGCGAGGAGCACACCGTCGAGCTCGACGAGGGCAAGACCCTCATCCTCGGCCTCGAGGCCGTGAGCGAGCCCGACGAGCGCGGCTTCCGCACCGTCATGTGCACCATCAACGGCCAGCTGCGGCCGCTGTCGGTGCGCGACCGCTCCATCGCCGCCGACGACCAGAGCACGGAGAAGGCCGACCCGAGCGATCCCACCCACGTGGCCGCCCCGTTCCAGGGCGTGGTCACCGTCGTGGTCGGCGAGGGCGAGGAGGTGGAGGCCGGCGCGGTACTGGCCACCATCGAGGCGATGAAGATGGAGGCCGCCATCACGGCGCCGCGCGCCGGCACCGTCCGGCGCCTCGCCCTGACCGGCACCCGCCCCGTCGAGGGCGGCGACCTCGTCGCCGTCGTGGAGTAGGGCGCACGTCGTGGCCAGGCACGCACCGGCGCCCGTCCCCTTCGACACCGACCGGGGAGCGGCGAGCGACGTGGGCGTGCGCCGTCGCGAGAACGAGGACGCGTGGCACGCCGACGACCGGGTCTGCCTGGTCGCCGACGGCATGGGCGGGCACCACGACGGAGCCGCCGCCGCGGCGCTCGTGGCGCGCACCCTGGCCGAGCAGCCCTGGACGTACGGCGTGGACGCCGCCGGCCTGCGGGCCGCCGTGTCCGAGGCGAGCCGCCGCGTGGCGGGCCTGGCCGACGGGGCGGGCGCCGCCCCGGGCTCGACCCTGACCGGCGTCGCGGTGGCGGAGCAGGACGGGCGAGCGGGGTGGCTGGTGTTCCACCTCGGGCAGTCCCGCGCGTACCTGCTGCGCGACGGCGCCCTCACCTGCCTCACCACCGACCACACCCGGCGCCAGGAGCTGCTCGACCAGGGGGTCGGCGTGGCCGGGGCGGACGTGGCCGACGACGGACACGTGCTCACCCGGGCCCTCGGCGCGGGCCAGGGCACGGCTGAGGGTGACGCACCCGAGCTCGACGTCACCTTCCACCCGGCCCGGGCGGGCGACCGGGTGCTCCTGTGCACCGACGGCGTCTGCGGCGAGCTGACCGACCAGCTCGTCACCGCCGTGCTGCTCGCGCACCCCGACCCCCGGCTCGCCGCCGAGACCCTGGTGGCGGCCGCCGTCGACGCGGGCGGGCGCGACAACGCGACCGCGGTGGTGCTCGACGCCCGACGCACGGGCCGCCTCGCGACGGGGGGCGGTCGATGACCCGCCCCGGCGGCCGGCCCCCGGCCCACTTCCTCCACCTCCCCGGGGACCACCTCGGCGTCGTCTGCGAGGCGGGCGTCGCCATCGTCGACCGCACCGTCGGGGCACCCGCCGCGACCGTGCTGTGGGAGGTGCTGAGCGAGGGCGCCGACCTCGGCGTGTTCCTCGCGGCGCTCGGCGCGGTGAGCGAGCGCACCCTGCTCGACCTGCCGCCGTTCGCGATCGCCCTGTGGTCGGGCCCGACCCCCGAGCGTCGCACCCACCTCGCCGCCCGCGGCACGGGCTTCGTCGCCAGCGCGAGCGGCGACACCGACCACGCCGTGGCGGGCACCGGGGCCGCCACCTGGACCGAGCGCACCGTGGACGGCGCCCAGCGCATCGCCGTGCGGGCCACCCCGCCGGGCGCGAGCGGCGACGCCACGCCCACGGCGCCACCGCCCGCGCTCCCCATCGTCTCCGGGGTCGCGCCCGCCCGCCGGCTGCACTCCCCCGGCTGGGGCCGCTCCGACGCGGG
>NZ_JAHWBL010000100.1:0-5119 GCF_029493445.1 Nocardioides sp. ChNu-99
ACGGAGCGGCCGAGGGCGGCGGTCGGGGCCGGGCCCGGCCCGCCCGGCGCGCCGTCCGGCTCCTCGACGTTGCACCGCCCGGCGAGGGCGTCGCGGATGGAGCGGTAGCCGGTGCAGCGGCACAGGTTGCCCTTGAACGTCCGCGCCACCTCCTCGGCGCGGGCGGGGTCGTCGGCCCCGGGCACGACGCCGCGCTCGTCGGCGAGGGCGGCCGCGGTCACGACGTACCCCGCCGTGCAGAAGCCGCACTGGAAGCCCGCCGCGCGGGCGAAGTTGCGCTGCACCGGGTGCAGGTCGTCGGGCGCCCCGAGGCCGGCGACGGTGGTGACGGCGCGGCCCTCGGCCCGGTGCAGCGGGAGCACGCAGGAGTGGGTGGCCGCACCGTCGACGAGCACGGTGCACGCGCCGCAGTCGCCCGCGTCGCAGCCCTTCTTCACCTCGAGGTGGCCGGTCTCGCGCAGGAACGTGCGCAGGCACTGGCCGGGGTGGGCGCCGGACGCGTCGACCGCGGTGCCGTTGACCTCGATCACGCGGCCACCTCCTCGCTGCTGGTGGTGACGGCCAGCTCGGCCAGCACCTCCGCGGCGAGGACGGGGGTGATCCCGGCCCGCCAGTCCGCGGGGCCGTGAGGGTCGTCGTACCAGGTCGTGACCCCGGCGAGCGCGTCGGTGACCTCGGCCGCGCCGGGCAGGGCGGGGAAGCGGAGGCGCAGGGGACGGGTGGTCGCGGCGGTGACCACCAGCGTGCAGGCGCCGTCGGCGTCGAGGCGGCCGACGACGAGCGCGGAGGAGCGGCCGACGGGGGTGAGGGCGAGCTGGCGGGAGGCGTAGCGAGCGGTGAGGGCCGCGGCGGGCACGTCGACGCCCCGCAGCAGCTCGTCGCCGGCGCGGTCGGTGCGGCCGGGGCCGGTGACGAGGTCGACGACGGGTACGGCGCGCGCCCCCCGGTCCGGCGACCACAGGTCGGCGACGCCGTCGAGGGCCGCGGTCAGCGTGATCATCGCGCCCGCGGGGAGGCCGAGGCAGAGGTTGCCGCCGACGGTGGCGACGCTCCAGACCTTCGACGACATGAGGAAGGCGTCCGCGCAGCGGCGCACGAGGGCGGCGGCGCTCGCGGTGGCCGGGTCGGCGGCGGGCCACGTCGCCGCGGCGGCGACGAGCTCGGCGACCGTGCAGGTGCCGGCGATCCGCAGCGCCCCGTCGTCGTCGCGGGCCGTCGGCGCCCAGCCCATGCCGGTCAGGTCGACGAGGCCGGTGAGGTGGGGCTGCGGGGTGGAGTAGAGCCACGACCCGCCCCCCAGCCACGCCTCACCGGGGCGGAGCACGAGGTCGTCGGTGGTGCGGGCGACGCGCACGCCCGTCAGCTCGGCGAGGTCCACTACTCAATCTCCCTCAGGCGCAGGTAGGCGTTGCTGATCGTGGTGACGCGCTCCCGCCCGGCGGCGCCGCGCGCGGCGAGGACGCCGTCGGCCAGCACGGCGGCCATGCTCATCGCGGCCGCGTAGGAGTCGAAGGCGAGCTCGGTGGCGATGGGGCACCCCAGCCAGGTGCCGCGCGGCCCGAGGTGGCGGCGGTGGTCGGCGGCGGTCGGGTCGGCGAGCAGCACGACGTCGGCGCCGGTCGCGACCGCGTCGGCGAGGAAGGCGCTGAACCCCACGGGACGGCGGCGGAACCCGACGAGGAGCACCGCGTCCCCGGCGTCCACGTCGGCCAGCTCCTCGCCCATGACCTGGCCGGGCAGGGGCGCGAGGCGCACGTCGGGACGGGCCTGGGCGAGCTGCTGGCGCAGGTGGAGCGCGACCGCGTGGCTGCCGCGCCACCCGACGACGTGCACGCGCCGGGCCGAGGCGAGGGCCGCGACGGCCGGTACGACGCCGGGCTGGCCGACGACGGTCGCGATCGTCGCCGCCTCGGCCCGGGCGTGCGCCGGCAGGCTCGCGGGTGCGCTGAGCTGGCGCGGCTCGCCCGCCACGCGCTGGGCCCGGAGGTGGTCGCGGACCTCGTCGAAGTCGGCGTACCCCAGGCTGCGGAACAGCCGGCTCATCGTGGCCTTCGAGACGCCGGCCAGGTCGGCGAGCTCGGCGGCGCGGTAGGTCGCGAGGTCGTCGAGGTGCTGCAGCAGTGTGTCGGCGGCGCGGCGCTCCTGCGGCGACAGGGTGGCGCGGTGCGTGGCGATGCGCTCGTCGATCCGCACCGTCGTCACCGCACCGGTCCCGTCGCAGGGGCGGGCACGGCGGCGGTGCCACCGGCCTCGTACGCCGCGGCCGCGGCGAGCACCGCGGCCTCGAGCGCGTCGGCGGCGCGGGCCACGTCGACCTCGCGGACGTCCTCGCCCGGGTGGTGGCTGATGCCGTCGTGGCAGCGCACGAACAGCATGCCGATGTCGGCGACGGCGACGACCGCCATGGCGTCGTGGCCCGCGCGGCTCCACAGGGCCATCGGGTCGGCGTCACCGGTCGCGCGGATGCCGTCGACGACGGCCTGCTGGAGCCACCCGGCGCACGGGGCGGCGGGCGCGCGGTGGGTCTCGCTCACCTCCAGCGTCAGGCCGCGCGCCGTGCAGGCGGCGGCGATGGCGGCGTGCAGCACCTCCCACGCGTGGTCGCGGTCGGCGTCGCGCGGCGCCCGCAGGTCGAGGCTGAGGTCGGCGCGGCCGGGGATGACGTTGACGGCGCCCGGCTGCACCTCGATCTGCCCGACGGTGGCGATGACGCCGAGCTCGCGGGCGAGGCGCTCGACCGCGGTGACGGCCTCGCTGGCGCCCACGAGGGCGTCGCGCCGCCGCTCGTACGGCGTGCCCCCCGCGTGGCGGGCCTCGCCGTGGACGGTCAGGGCGAAGCGCCGGGCGCCGGCGATGGTGGTGACGACCCCGAGCGAGGCGTCGGCGGCCTCGAGGTAGGGCCCCTGCTCGATGTGGGCCTCGAGGTAGCCGACGAGGCTGCCGGGTGTCCGGGCGGCCTCGTGGTTGCGCGCGGGGTCGAGCCCGAAGGCGCGGTAGGCCTGCGCGAGCGTGGTGCCGTCGCGGTCGGCGAGGTCCCACCAGGCGTCGTCCCACGTGCCGGCGAGGGCCTGGCTGCCGAGCAGGGCCGTGCCGAAGCGGGCGCCCTCCTCGTCGGAGAACGCGACGAGCTCGAGCGCGAAGGGGAGGTCCGCGACCCGGTCGCCGAGGCGCTCGGCGACGGCGACCGCCAGCACGACGCCGAGCATGCCGTCGAAGCTGCCGGCGTCCGGCACCGTGTCGAGGTGGGAGCCGAGGAGCAGTGCCGGGAGACCGGGCTCGCGGCCCTCGCGTCGGCCGCAGAGGTTGCCCGCCGCGTCCTGCCAGGTCGTCAGGCCGGCCTCCTCCATCCAGGTGCGCACCAGCGCGTTGGCCGCCGCGTGCTCGGGCGTCAGGTGGAGGCGCTCGAGCCGGTCGGGCGCGGCGGAGAACGCGTCGAGCTCGGCGCAGCGGGTGAGCACGCCGGCGGCGGTGGTGGAGTCGGTCGTGGGGCCGGTGGTGGGGCCGGTGGTGGAGCCGGTGGTGGTCATGCCGCGGCCCCGGCGGTCGCGGCGGCTCCGTCGTACACCTCGCGGGCCGCGGCGACCCCGCCGCCGCCCGTCAGCGGCACGCCGTACCCGCGCAGGACCTGCTCGAGGGCGGCGAGGGTGGTGAGCACGGCGTCGCGGCGGGCGTTGTAGCCCATCGTGCCGATGCGCCAGACCCTGCCGTGGAGGGGGCCGAAGGAGGTGCCGATCTCGATGCCGAAGTCGGTGAGCATCGCCGCGCGGGCCGCGTCGCCGGGCACACCGTCGGGGATGTGGACCGCGACGACGTTGTGCATCTTGTGGGCGACGTCGCCGAAGACGGCGAGGCCGAGGCCCGTCACGCCCGCCAGCATGGCGTCGCCGTGGAGGCGGTGGCGCTCGACGGCCGCGTCGACGCCCTCCTCGACGAGGATGCGGGCGCACTCGCGGGCGCCGTAGAGCATCGTCGTGGCCTCGGTGTGGTGGTTGAGGCGGCGGGGGCCCCAGTAGTCCATGATCTGCGCCAGGTCGAGGTAGTTGGACGCGATGCGGGTGCCCGCCTCGCGCGCCACGTCGGCCTCCTCGCGGATGCCGGCCTCGACGTGGCGGCGCCCGTCGACGACCGCGACGGCGCGCGGCGAGAGCGTGATCGGGGCGCTGCCCGAGGGCCCGCCGAGGCACTTCTGCAGCCCGGCCGACGCGACGTCGACGCCCCAGTCGTCGGTGGCGAAGACGTTGCCGCCGAGGGTGGCCGTGGCGTCGACGTAGAGGAGCGCGTCGTGGCGCCGGCAGATCTCGCCGAGGTCGGCGAGCGGCTGGGCCATCGTCGTCGCGGTGTCGCCGTGGACGACGGCGACGAGCTTCGGGCGGACGGCGCGGACGGCGTCCTCGACCTGCTCGGGGGCGAACACCGTGCCCCAGTCGGTCGCCAGCGTGTGGACCTCGGCGCCGCAGCGCTCGGCGATCTCCACGAGGAGGTGCCCGAAGCGACCGAACACCGGAACGAGCACCCGGTCGCCGGGCTCCAGCAGGCTGACCAGCGCCGCCTCGATGCCGGCCCGCGAGGTGCCGTCGACGAGCAGCGTCTGCTCGTTCGTCGTGCGGAACACCTCGCGGTAGAGCGCCATCGTCTCGTTCATGTAGCCGGTCATCGCCGGGTCGTACTGGCCCACGAGCGGCGCCCCCATCGCCCGCAGCACGCGGGGGTCGGCACTGATCGGACCGGGGCCCATCAGCAGGCGCGCGGGTGGGTGGACCGGGGCGACCGGTGGGGCGACGGGCATGGCGAGGACGCTATGAAACGGTCGTTTCCCGGGTGTTTCGGCACGCGAACGGGTTGTTTCGGGGCGGCGGGAGTACGCAGGTTCAGTCGGGTGGGGCCTCGGCGCCTGGACCTGCGCACTCGGGCGGCGGAATGGGGGGCGCCGCGGGGGCGTTGCCCCGTTCGTGACCGGTCTGTGGATCCTGCTCGCCGCCGTCGTGCTCGCCGGCGGCCTCGGCCTGTGGCGCCTGCGCACCGACGGCGCCTTCCGGGGTTCGCGGCGCGGCGCCGCGCCTGACGCCGCTGCCGGTACGCCGGAGCCCGCCGCGGCTGCCCCCGCGGCCGCGACCGCGGC
>NZ_JAHWBL010000101.1:0-4718 GCF_029493445.1 Nocardioides sp. ChNu-99
GAGCGGATCCGTCTGCTCCGGCTCCACGGCTACATCACGTAGCCCCCACAGACCACCCCGAGGCGCGAGGCCGAGGGGAACTCCGCGACGGAGGAACCCAGTGAAGCGACTCAAGCTCAGCCCGCGCGACGCGGCCTGGCTGAACCACACCATCGCCCGCAACCAGGCCACGTTCGGCGGCTTCACGATGATGGCCGACGACGGCGGCGCGGACGGTGGCGACGGCGGCGGGAAGGGCGGCGAGCCCGGCAAGGACGACGGTGGCAAGGACGGCAAGTCCGGGTCCGGGGGCGACCCCCAGGACAAGGACAAGACCGGCGGGCAGGACAAGGGCGGCGACGACACCCTCGGCGACGGCGGCAAGAAGGCCCTCGACGCCGAGCGCACCGCCCGCAAGCAGCTCGAGAACCAGCTGTCGGACCTCAAGAAGGGGCTCCTGTCCGCACTCGGTGGCGACGCCGACGGCAAGAGCGACGACGGCGACGTCCTGAAGTCGGTGCAGCAGCAGCTCGCCGACATCAAGCACGAGAACACGGTCCTCGCGCTGGCCACCCGGCACCGCATCACCGACACCGCCGACCTCGAGCTCCTCAAGAGCACCCGCGACCAGGCGGCGCTCGACAAGCTCGCCGCCCGCCTCGCGCCCAAGGACGGCGACCAGGACAACGGCGGCGGGAACAGCGGCGGGAACGGCAAGCCGAAGCCGGACCGCACCCAGGGCGGCGCCGGCGGCGACGCCGACGACAAGCCCTCGGTCGACCGCGGCCGCGAGCGGGCCCGCCAGCGTCACCCGCGCCGCAGCAAGACCTCCTGACCCTCCCTGCGGGGTCCACGGAGGACCGGTGGCCCCAGGGGCCGCCCCGCCCCTGAACCACCACCCAGCACCACCCCTCTTCGACCCCAAGGAGTGACACGAGATGGACCTCTCCGTCCGCATCGAGAACTTCGGGCAGGACGACCAGACCTGGATCGGTGCCGCCCACGGCATCGACCTCGCCCGGTCGATCACGCTCGACACCTCGGCGTTCACCGCCGCCACCCACTACCCCAACGGGTACATCCGCGGCGGCACCCCGCTCGGCAAGATCACCGCCACCGGCCTCTACGGCCCCTACGACAACGCCGCCGCCGACGGCCGGGAGACCCTCGCCGGGTTCCTCCTGACGCCGACGAAGCCCGGCGCGGTCCCCACCGCCGACGTCCAGGCCCCGCTCTACGAGCACGGCCGCGTCGTCGAGGTCAACCTTCCCATCGCCATCGACGCTGCCGGCAAGGCCGACGTCGACGGCCGGATCACCTTCGAGTGAGGCACACATGTACCTGAACACGGACTACATCGAGCCGACGGAGCTGACCGGCTACGTCCGCCAGCGCCTGCAGGACCTCGCGGTCAACCAGTTCCGGCTCAGCCGGTTCCTGCCCGACCGCCCGATCGACGACATCGACTACCGCTTCACCCGCGGCGGCGAGGGTCTGATCGAGGCGGCCACGTTCCGGTCCTACGACACCCCCTCGCGGTTCGGGTCCCGCCCGGGCGCCGTCCGGGTGTCGGGGCAGCTGCCCCCGGTGTCGCGGCAGATCAAGCTGGGCGAGTACGACCGGCTCAAGCTGCGCCAGGCCAGCGACGACGCGATCGTCAACGCCATCTACGACGACGCCGACCGCATGGCCCGCGCCGTCGCGGCCCGGATGGAGCTCGCGCGAGGCGAGGCCCTCACCACGGGCAAGGTCGTCATCAACGAGGGCGGCGTCGTCGCGTCCGTGGACTACGGCCGCAAGGGCACCCACACCGTCGTCGCGGGCACCCCGTGGACCACGCTCACGGCGCCGGCGCTGGAGAACCTCATCGCCTGGCGTGACACCTACCGGGCCAGCAACGGCGCCTCCCCGGCCGCCGCGCTCACCTCGCAGCGGGTCATCTCGCTGCTGCAGCGCAACGCCGAGGTCATCGCCGCCATCGCCGGCACCCAGACCGGCCGGACCCGCGTGAACCGCGCGGAGCTGGACGACCTGCTCGCCTCCGAGGAGCTGCCCCCGCTCGTCGCGTACGACGCGCAGGTCGCGGTCAACAAGCAGACCGTGCGGGTCATCGCGGAGGACAAGCTGGTGTTCACCGCCGACCAGGCTCCGCTGGTCGAGGGCGAGGACGGCGACTACGCCGTCGCCGACGCCTCCGAGATGGGCGCCACCCTGTGGGGCACCACCGCGGAGTCCCTCGAGGAGGAGTACGGGCTGGCCGGCGACGAGGCCGGGATCGTGGCCGGCGTCTACAAGCAGCCGAACCCGCTGTCGTACTTCACGAACGCGGTCGGGATCGGTCTGCCCGTGCTCGCCAACCCCGACCTGACGTTCTCCGCCGACGTCTTCTGATCCAGGAAGGAACACCTGCCATGGGCAAGAAGATCACCGCCTACGTGACCGTCGGCGCGACCACCTACCCGCCCGGTGTCGTGCCGGACGCGGTGGCGAAGGAGATCACCAACCCGAAGGCGTGGGCCACCGGCCCCACCTCTCCGGGCGAGGACCCCGACGCCGACGCCGACGCGGCCGGCTCCGGCTCCGACGCGGGCGAGCCGCCCCGCGCCGGCAAGGGCTCCGGCGTCGACGCCTGGGCGGCGTACGCCAAGACCCTCGGCCTCGAGGTGAAGGACGACGCCACCCGCGACGAGCTCATCGAGCTCGTCGACCAGCACAACAGCACCGACTCCTGAGAGGAGGTGGGGCGGCCGTGACCGTCACGCCGACAGACGTCGCCGAGAACCTCGGCCGCCCCGCCCCCGACCAGGACTCCCCGCTGTACAAGCAGTGGAACCGGTGGATCACTTCGGTCCTGCTCGTCATCAAGAACCGCCTCGGCCCCACCGAGCAGCTCGACCAGGACACGCTCGACTACGTCGTGCTCGAGACGGTCTCCGAGCGCGCAGCGGTGGCGCTGCGCCAGGGGCAGACCTCCACCACTGTCGCCGTCGACGACGGCACCGTGACGAACCGGTGGGAGAACAGCACCGACACCCGCGGCTTCGACTTCGACGACCGCTGGTGGGGATGGGCCCTCCTCCTGCCGCGCACCTCCCAGGAAGGGTTCTCCACCCGCCCGACCTTCGCCCCCGACCGCCGATGCTGAACTTTCACGAGCAGCTCGCCGCCGGCCTCGACCAGCTCCGTGGGTACGCCGAGGACCGCATGACGTCTCGGGTGCGGGTCCGGCGCCCTGGCCCGCCCGGGGCGCCCGTGCCCGGCCAGCTCGAGCGGCCCACGTGGACCACCCCCCACCCCGACCTCCCCTTCCGCCTCGACGGCACCGCCAGCAGCGACAGCGGCTCCCAGCGCGTCCGCATCGGCGAGTACGTGTTCGAGGGCGCCACCAACATCGGCCACGTGCCAGCCCTGACCCGCGACCTCCGCGACGACGACCTCATCGAGGTCTACGCGGGGGAGTGGGCCGGGACCGTGTGGCGGGTCGTGAAGGCCGTCGGCGCCGACCAGAAGACAGCCCGCCGCCTCCCCCTCGTGGAGGCGATGCGACCGAAGGAGTGGTGATGCTCCGTACCCGCGTCGACCACTCGGGCCTCACCGACCTCGCCGGCGACCTGGCGCGCCTCCCGCCCCGCATGGCGCGGGACTCGGTCGCAACCGTGCGTGACGGCGCCGCCGTCGGCTCCCGCCTCGCCGCCGCGAACGCGAAGCAGACCTCCGGTGCGCACGGCAAGCACCACCACCGCGCGTACACCTCGGAGGTGCACGGCGCCCAGGCGTCGGTGGCCTCGCAGGCCGCGGTGTACGCCGCCGAGTACGGCTCCGACGCGAGCAAGCCGCAGGGCAACATGGCCTTCGAGACCGGGTCGCGGAACCAGCGGCCCCACCGGCCGCTCGGGCGCACCCTGCCGATGGTCCGGCCCGCGTTCTACCGCGAGTTCGGCGCCAAGATCGACGGCTGGTTCTGGTCGTGAGCGCCGTGACCGAGCCCGGCATCATTGCCGCCGTCCGCGCGCGCCTGACCGCGGCCGACGTCGACGGGTACGAGCTCGACGACCTCGACCTGCTCCGCAAGGACAGCGACGGGGCGCTGCCCGACGAGTACGTCGAGCTCCACCTCGCGTTCGAGGCGAACGGCGAGGCCACCCTCGACGGCACCAGCGACCTCGACGGCTACGTCCTCGCGGTCCGGTCCTGCGCTCGCACGATCGGCAACGTCCAGGTCTACCGCCGGCGGGTGCGCGACGCGCTCTACGGCCGGGCCCTGACGGTCGAGGGCGAGACGTCCACGCCGCCCCAGCGGAACCCGGGCGACATGGCCGAGCAAGACGACGACGGCTACTTCGCGGCCCTCGACGAGTTCACGTTCACCTTCTGACCCAGGGAGAGACCCCCATGGCCGACCACGTCCGTGTGAAGCAGAAGGAGACCGGTCACGAGCTGACCGTGCTCCGCCGGCAGTACGACGCCGTCCCCGACGGCTACACCCTCCTCGACACCGACCCGCTGGACCCCAGCGGTGTCCCGCTCCCGCCGGTGTACGCCACGCCGGAGCCGGCGGCCGAGCAGGAGAAGGGGTACAGCGACCGCAGCGTCGCCGACCTCAAGACCGAGATCGAGCGCCGCAACGCCGACCGGCCCGAGGACCAGCACATCGCGGTCGACGGCAAGGGCCTCAAGCCCGACCTCGTCGCCGCGCTCGAGAACGACGACAACGGGAAGGACGGCGCCTGAGATGGTCA
>NZ_JAHWBL010000102.1:0-4576 GCF_029493445.1 Nocardioides sp. ChNu-99
GACTGGACGGCGGCGCGGACGAGGGGCCCGTCGCCGTGGAGGTCGATCAGGGCCTCGATCTCAGCGAGCGCGGAGGCGTCGAGCTTGTCCCAGCGGACGGTCAGCTTCCGGGCGTCGAGCTGGGCTCGGAGGATCTCGACCGCGGGCGGCAGCAGCGGCGGCTCGTCGTTCGCGCGCTCGCGCGGTGCTGCCGCAGCAGCACCCATGCTCCCTGTCCCCTGCTCCATGCTCCCTGCTACATAAAGAAGCGCAGATGAGTCGGCGTCTCGCGCGGACTCATCTGCGCGGCGCGCAGACTGGGCTCTGACCTGGGCAGATGCCTCGTCGTGTTCGGTTTTCGGATTATCCACAGGGTGTGGGTCGGGGTCCGGCGGCGACTCGTCCGGGTCCCGCGCAGACGAGTCCGCGCGGCGCGCTGGTCGGCCTGTGCGGTGCCCCTGTTCGGGTCCCGGGAGTCGGGACGGGACCTTCCCCGGCTCGAGGCGCTGGTGCTGACCGAGGCCCGGCAGGAGGAGGAACGGGGCACCGTCGACGCTGTACCGCTCGACCTTCCCCGCGGCCTCCAGCTCGTCGAGCAGCGCGTCCACGCCCGTGGCGTCGAGGTCGTCGTCGTAGGGGAACACCTGGCCCTTCACGAACCGGGGGTCGCCGGCGAGGCGGGCGTGCTCGTCGGCGAAGTTCCACAGGCCGATGTAGAGCAGGCGGGCGTCGCGGGAGAGGCGGGCGGTCGGGAAGTGGGTCCAGAACTCGGGCTTCACCGAGCGGATTCGTGGCATCAGGGCTCCTTCGGGATGGCGAGGATCTGGTCGAGGCGGACGGGCTCGGGGCGGGCGTCGTTGTCGACGTCGCGGCCGTGGCGGCCGAACTTGATGCCGCCCTCCCAGCCGTCCTGGTGTCCGGCGTCGTAGCCGGCGACGTGGCCTTCCCAGTACGCCTCGCGGACGAGGTCGTCGGTCGAGTACTCGGGCGACCACTGCGGGTCGCTGGTGGGTTCGGCGAGGATCTCCTTGGCGCGGTCCTGGAGGGCGCGCACGTGGTTCCAGGCGCATCCGCACCAGTAGCGGAAGGTGTCCTTGGCTTTCGAGGTCATGGCGACGTCGATGAGTTCGACGAGCGTGTCGATGTCGGCGCCGCACTCGAGGATGTTGCGGACGCTGGGCTGCCAGTCGCCCGGCAGTGGGATACGGACGCGTTCACCGTCGGCGGCTGTGTAGCCCCAGTCGTTCCACCGCGTCGACCACACCTCGAGGCAGACGTTCAGGTCCACCCGCTGGGCGCGGGCCTCGGAGGCTGCTTGCTGCATGGCGGCTGACCAGCGCACCGCGTCGTCGGCGATGGCCGCGACTTGGGGTGCGTCGAGCGGCACCGACGACTTCCCGCTGTTGCAGGGCTCGCAGGCGGTGACGAGGTTGCCGGGGTCGTCGTCGCCGCCGAGGGCGACCGGTACGACGTGGTCGATGGTGAGCTTCGCGCCGTCGTCGCGGCCGGTGCCGCAGTAGTAGCAGCGGAACCCGTCGCGGGTCATCACGGCGAACCGGACACGCTTCGGGATCGTGGTGCGCTCGCTCATCGGGGACTCCTTCGTGTCGGCTGTGCGGTGTCCGGAGTGTGGCGGCGGGCTCCGACACTCACGGGCTCTCGCTCGGCGTTTTGCTGCGCCGGTGGTCGGCCGCTGCCCTGCGCGCGGACGGGTCAGTCGGGTGCCACTGCAGCCACCCGCAGGAGCAGGTCACCACCGTCCCGCCGCCCTCCTCGGTGTAGATGGCCTTGTGAGGTGCGTCGGTCACGCGGCCCCCTCGGTGAGCTCGGGGCGGAAGTACCGCTCGATCTTCCAGCCGGTGCCGCGCGCCAGCTCTGCGAACGGGCGGCCGGTGGTGGCCCATCGGGCGCAGACCTCGCGGCGCTCTGCGGTTGTGGCGGGCAGGTGGAAGTCGCCGTCGACGATGCGGGCGACCTTCACCTCGTCGACGTCGCCGCGGTGCTCGACCCCGGTCCCCTTCGGGGTCTCCGAGGCGTCGTCGATGTTGTCCCAGGCGGCGCCCGGCACGTACCCGCGTTCGCGGGCTACGCGCCGCAGCCGGGTCGCGGCCGCCTTCTCCCGCGAGGTGCCCGTGGGGGGCGGGGTCTGCCACAGGCGGGAGTAGCCGTCGACGATGCGGGTGGTGGTGTGCTCGTGCCAGATGGTGCGGGAGAGGTTGAGGCCCTCGGTGATGGTCTGCTCGTGGATCCCGAACCGGGCCGAGAGTTGCCCGGCGGACCAGCCCATCCATGTGAGGGCCTGGAGGCGGCGGAGGACCCCTACGCCGGTGACGGCCGGCGGCTGGGGACGCCACTGGTCGAGAAGCTGCCAGGTGGCTGCGCGGACCCTGTAGCCCTCCCCCGCGTTCGTGATGCGGAGAAGGGCGGTGAGGTCGAACCCGATGGCGTCCGCGACCTGCTGCGCCGACATCCCGGAGGCGCGGGCGCTGGTGATCTTCGCGAGGTGCGCGGCGGTGACCTCGAGGTAGCCCGGTCGGCCCATCGTGCGGAGCTTCCCGCGGCGGCGGTGGTAGACACGGCGGGCGTTCAGGCAGGGCGGGCAGTCCTCGACCCGCTCGCCGTCTCGCTGGTGTTGGCAGGCGCCTGCGTAGGTGCCGTGGCGGGGATCGTCGGGGTTCACGACGCCTCCTCTCGTGTGCGGGCCTCTCGGCGCTGCAGGGGCGTGGTGCCGCCCCAGATGCCTTCGAGGCCGGGGGCGGCGAGCGCGTGGTCGCGGCACTCGGTGAGGACCGGGCAGCCAGCACACAGCGCCGCGGCTCGGGCGCGGGCGGCCGCGACTTGGGTGGGGTTGGGGGTGCCGGCCGCCTCGAGGCGCGTGAACCAGTCCTCCGGGTTGCCGGTGCCGCAGGGACGGCCCGGGGCGCCCATCCACGCCGGGAACACGCCGCCGTCGTAGCGCTTCACGACGGACCTTCCTGCGCCAGCAAATCGAACAGGCCGCCGTCACCACCGGCGCCGCGGACCGCCGCGACCGGGTCGAGGCGGCGGGCGATGCGCTGACGGATCAGCGGGAGGTAGTCCACCTCCCGCTCGATCGCGACGCAGCGGAAGCCCTCGAGGATGCACGCCTCGACGGTGGTCCCGGAGCCTGCGAAAGGTTCGAGGACCGTGCCGCCCGGTGGGCTGACGAGGCGAACGAGCCACCGCATCAGGTCGAGCGGCTTCACCGTGGGGTGGGCGACGCCGCCGACCCGGACGCGCTCGGACTGGTCGGCCTTGGCCACGTAGAAGAACCGAGACGCACCGCCGCTGTCGCCGTAGTAGGCGGGCTCACCGTCCCAGCCGCCTCGACCGCCGTACGCGACGGTCGCGTCGGTAGCGCCGCGCAGCGAGGGTCCCGACGCACGCCCAGCGCCCCCCGTCTCAGGGGCCTGCTCGTCGAGCTCCGCGGCCTGAGACTCGTCGAGCACGACGTTCGCGGGCCAACGCCCCAGCTCGCTGCCGGTGTTGTACGACGACGCGAGGTTGCCTCCGTGGTAGCCCATCTCGGCGGTGTTGCTTCGCCGCGTGGAGTCTGAGCCCACGCGGCAGGCGTCGATGTTGAGCGCGCCGGTGCCGTGGGTGAGGACGTTGACGGCCACGGTCCCCGCCAGGGGCTTGCGGCCGACGACGATCGGCTCGAAGGCAGGCTTCAACGCGGTGCCCCAGCCGGTCCACGGTTCGGCGTCCTCGGTGAGCGGAAGGTCCCGGTTGGCCATGCCGGTGTCGCTGCGCCGCGTCACGCCGGCGCGGGGGCCTCGGACGCCAGACGGCTCGTACTCGTTGCCCATCGTGGCCCGGCGGATGGCTCCCGAGTTGCTGCCGTGCCCCAGTTGCGTGCCGGTGATCGCCTTGTTCATCGACTTTGGGAACCCGGAGCCGTACAGCCACGCGATCGAATCGCGGACCTCGAAGCCGGCGTCCTCCACAGCGCACGAGAGCCGGTGCCAGGTGCGGGTGCCGCCGAACGCCAGCATGTGGCCGCCAGGCTTGAGGACACGCAGACACTCGCGGGCCCACTCCTCGCACCACGCCCCGAACGCGGCGTTCTCGCGGAGCCGCGTGCGCTGCTGGTCGGCGCTGTTCGCCGGGTTGTGGTTCCCGCCGACGTGGTCGAAGTGGTTGGACTTCGCTTCCTCCCGCTCGACGAACGACTTCCCGCTGTCCCACTCCTTGCCCATGAAGCCGAGGCCGTAGGGCGGGTCGGTGACGACGGCGTCGACGCTGTTGTCGGCCACTAGGCGAGGGCCGTAGCCGAGCTCGAAGGGGTAGCCGAGCGCGTCGGAGCGAAGGACGTCGAGGCAGTCGCCGTGGTGCACGGTGATCCGCTCGTCGGTGTGGTGCGGGGCGCTCATGGTCGGGGTCCTGTCGTGACGGGGTCGTAGATCACCGGGACCGGGACGGTGGCGACCCACCAGTGCATGAGCCGGGCGCCCGGGGCGGTCTCGAGGTCGAGGGCCCACGGGTGGCTGCGGCGGACGCGGATCCAGTGGGTGAGCGCGTCGGGGTCGGTGACGCGGAAGCGGTGCCGGGTGCGGTCGCAGGTCAGGACCTGCGA
>NZ_JAHWBL010000103.1:0-4046 GCF_029493445.1 Nocardioides sp. ChNu-99
CTCGTCCTCGGCGGGGCCACGCTCGGCGGGGCCGCGCTGGCCGTGTCCGGCAGCGAGACGGGGGTCGTCGCCGGCGCCGCCGCCGGCCTGCTCGCCGGGGTGGGGCACCACGTCGTACGACGGCGGGAGCGGGCACGGCGGCGCGCGGCGCACGCCCGGGCGGTGCTCGCCCACGCCCGCAGCGCCCCGTCGGTGCACCAGGTGGCGGCGGCGGTGGCCGACGCCCTCCGCGAGGTGGGGCTGGCGCCCGTCGGTGCCGACGCCGTGCGCACGAGCGTCGATCCCGACGGCACCCACCGGGCCCGGCTCGTGCACGTCGACGAGGAGGCCTCGCGCGTCTTCGCGACGGCGGTGGAGGAGGCGCTGGGACCGGTGGAGCGACCGCGCTACCTCGTCTCCCGGCGCGTGCTGGGACCGCCCCCGCCGGCCGGCGACCCGCCACGGGTCCTGCGGCGCGCGGCCCGCGGCGAGGTCGACCACGACGGCGAGGTCTGGCACCCGGTGCCCGCCGTGCTCGGGAGCAACGCCGACCGGGCCGGCGCCTACGCCCGGGCCTGGGCCCGGTGGGCGGGCGGCGAGGCGCGGGCGCTGTGGACCGGGTCGCCGGAGGGCACGGGCGTGCTCGCGGCGCAGCACGGCAGCGACCCGTTCCGCGTCTCGTCGGTGCTGCGGCGTCACTGGGGCTGACCCGCCGCGACTTCGGAGGGCGCTGGGGTCGGATCGTAGGGTGGCCGACCGTGACCGACGCCGACCGACCGCTCCCCTCCGAGGCCCCCTGGGCCGCGGGGCCCTCCGCTCGGCCGGGGGTCGCGGAGGGCGACGTCGAGGACCACTGGGCCGACCTGCGCGACGCGGAGCCCGCCGAGGCGCCCGTCGTGCCGGTGGACGCCTCGCGCGTCGCCGTCGTCCTCGTCGCCCACGACGGCGCGGCCTGGCTGCCCACCGTGCTCGAGGGCCTGGCCGCCCAGACGGTGCGCCCCGGGCGGGCGCTGGCCGTCGACACCGGCAGCACCGACGGCAGCGGCGAGCTGCTCGACGCCGCGTTCGGGCACGCGCAGGTGCTCGAGGCCCCGGCCACCGCGTCGTACGGCGAGGCGGTCGACCTCGCGCTGGCCCGCCTCGCGGAGACCACCGGGACCACCGGGGCCGCCGGGACCGCCGGGACCACCGGTGACGGGGCGGCGGACGTCGAGTGGGTGTGGCTGCTCCACGACGACGCCACCCCGGCGCCCACCGCGCTGCAGCGGCTCCTCGAGTGCGCGACCGTCACCCCCGACGTCGACGCCGTCGGCCCCAAGCTGCGCGAGTGGCCCTCGCTGCGCCGCCTGCTCGAGGTCGGCGTGACGGTCAGCGGCACGGCCCGTCGCGAGACCGGGCTGGAGCGCGGCGAGTACGACCAGGGCCAGTACGACGTCTCCCACCGCGTCCTCGCGGTCAACAGCGCCGGCATGCTCGTGCGCCCCGCGCTGCTGCACGACCTCGGCGGCTTCGACCCGGCGCTGCCCGTGCTGGGCGCCGACCTCGACCTGGGGTGGCGCGCGGCCGCCGCCGGGCGCCGCATCGTCGTGGCCCCCGAGGCCGTCGTCTTCCACGCCGAGGCGGGCCACCGGGGGCTGCGACGCAGCAGCGTCGCCGGCCGTCACGCCCACCAGGCCGAGCGCCGCGCGCTGCTGCGCGTCGTGCTGGCGAACTGCTCGACCCGCCGCTTCGTGCCCACCTACCTGCGGCTCGTGCTCGGCGGCCTGCTGCGCGCGCTGGGCTTCCTGCTCACCCGCCGCCCCGCCACCGCGCTCGACGAGCTCGTCGCCCTCGCCGTCGTCTGCGGGCGTCCCGGCGAGCTGCGCCGGGCGCGGGCGGCGCGGCGCCCGCAGCGGACGGTGCCCGACGCCGAGGTGCGGCCGCTGCTCGCGCCGTGGTGGCTGCCCTACCGCCACGGCCTCGACGCGGCGGGGGAGGTCCTGGGCGCGCTCACGACCCACGCCGCCGACGTCGCCGACCGGCGCCGGGACGCACGCGCGGCCGCCGAGCGGGAGCGTGCCGCCGCGGGCCGGTCCGGAACGCGGGCGGCCGTCCCCGGCGAGCAGGACGACGAGCTCGCCGCCGAGAGCGGCTGGCTGGTGCGCTACGTGACGAGCCCCGTCGCGCTCACCGTCACCGCTGCCGTCGTGCTCTGCCTCGTCGGCGCGCGGGCCGCGGTCGGCCGGGTCTCGGGGGGCGCGCTGGCGCCCGTCCCCGAGACGACCGGCGCCTGGTGGACCCTCCACCTCGCCTCCCAGCTGCCGATCGGGACGGGCAGCGAGGTGCCCGCGCCGCCGTACGTCGCGCCCCTGGCCCTGCTCGCCTGGCTGCTCCCCGGGGGCCCGGCCACCGCCGTCTCCGTCCTGCTCGTGGCGTCGGTGCCGTTCGCGCTGTGGGGCGCGTGGCGCCTGCTCGGCGTCGCCGGCCGCCTGCTCGACCCCCGGGGCACCTCGCCGTGGCTGCTCGGCGTCGGCGCGCTCACCTACGCGCTGCTGCCCGTCACGTCCGGGGCCTGGGCCCAGGGCCGCTTCGGGGTGGTGTGGGCGGCGGCCCTGCTGCCGTGGTGCGTGCACGCCGCCCTCGGCTTCGCCGACCCCGAGCGGGAGCGGCGCTGGCGGGCCGGCTGGCGCACCGGGCTGCTGCTGACGCTCGTCGTCGCGCTCGTCCCGTTCGCGTGGTGGCTGGCCGCCGGGGTGCTGCTCGTCGTGGCCGTGCTCGCCCTGCTCGTCGGCGGCGCCCGCGTGCTGCGCGACCGCGCCGTGCTGTCGGGCACCGTGGCGCCGGTCGTGGTGGCCATGGCGACGCCGCTCGTGCTCCTCGCACCCTGGCTCGTGCCGACCGTGCTCGCCGGTGACCTCGTCGCGCTCGTCGGCGAGGCGGGGCGCCTGCCCCACGACGTGCTCGCGCCCACCGACCTGCTGGCCCTGCGCCTCGACGCGGGGGCGGCGGCCGCGTGGCCGGCGTACCTGCTGCTGGGCGCCGCGCTCCTGGCCCTCGCGGTCCCGGCCAGCCGCATCGCCGTCGTCGGCTGCTGGGCCGTCGCCGTCGCCGTGCTGGCGCCGGCCGCCGTGCTGGCCCTGCCGACGTTCGACCTCGCGGCGGGGGAGACCCCGGCCGCCGTCGGCTTCGTCGTCATCGCCCTCGGCGGCGCGGCGGTGGCCGCCGCCGTGCTGGGCGCTCAGGGGCTGCCGGCCTCGCTGCCGCGGGCGGGCGGCGGGGTACGGCGCGTGGCCACCCTCGTGCCGCTGCTCGTGCTCGCGGTGGTGCCGGTGGCCGGGCTCGCCTGGTTCGTCGGGCCGGGCTCCGCCATCGTCGACGACGACCGGGACAGTGCCATCCCGGCGTACATGGCCCAGCGCTCCGAGGAGTCGCCGTCCTACGGCGTGCTCGTCCTCGACGGCACCGTCCGCGGCGGGCTCGCCGTCGAGGTGCGCCGGGAGGACGGCCTGCGCCTGGGCGAGGAGGAGGTCGCCGCGCTGACCCCCGCCGACGACGCGTTCGCCGACGCGGTGCGGACGCTCGTGTCCGAGCCGACGCCCGAGGCGGTCGACGCGCTGCGGGCGGCGGGCGTCGCCTACGTCGTGCAGGCCGCGCCCGGCGATCCCGCCATCCGCGCGACCCTCGACTCCGTCGCCGGGCTCCAGCCGGCCAGCGGCGCCGAGGGTGGTGCCCGGGCCTGGGAGCTGGTCGACCCACCGGCGGACGACGCCGTCGAGCCCGCCGGCACCGACCTCCTGCGCGGCCTGCTCCTCGTGCTGCAGGTCGTCGCCGTGCTGGTCGTGCTCGTCATGGCCGGCCCCAGCCGACCCGCGGGCGACCGCGCACGTGAGGAGGAGCGGGCATGACCGAGACGCCCCCCGAGACCCCCCGGAGCCCCGGGACGCCCCCCGAGACGCCGGAGAGGCCCGCGACCCCCGGGACCGGGGGCGGCGGCCGTCGCCGGGCGGCGCCCGCGACCGAGCGGCGCCGCCGGCTCGACCCCGCCGTGCTCGCCGCCGTCGTGCTCCCCGTCGTGGCCCTCGGGCTCG
>NZ_JAHWBL010000104.1:0-3982 GCF_029493445.1 Nocardioides sp. ChNu-99
CGGCTCGGCGCCGTGGTCGCCGCCCGCGGCGGCCTGGTCGTGGCCGAACGGCGGCGGCGGGGGCGGCGGGTCGTGGCGCGGGGCCGGCTCCTCGAAGTCGCCCAGGGGCGGGGGCGGCGGCGGGTAGGCGTCGCTCAGCGGGTCGTCCCCGGCCGGTACGGCGTGCCCGCCGTCGTGCGCCGGGGCGTCGTCGAAGCCGCCCACCGGGAACGGCGAGGCCGGGGGCACGGGGGCGCGCGGCGGGAGAGGGGGCATGGGCGGCATGCCGGCGTCGTCCGGCGCCGGGGCCGGAGGCGACTTCACGAGGTCGAACGGCGCCGGGGCGGCGGAGGAGGCCGGTTGCTGCTCCCCCTCGTCCTCGTCCTCGACGTCGCCCGCGGCCTCCGCCGCGATCTCCCCCAGCTCCTCGTCGGGCACGTCGCCCGGCAGGTCGTCGGGCCGCTCCTCGACGGGAGCGGCGGCCTCGTCGCCCGGCGCCTCGGCGGGGACCTCGGGCTCGGGGACGGTGTCGACGCCGAGCGGGTCGGGCGCGGCCGGCACCTCGACGGGCGAGATGACGGCCACGGGGGCCGCCGGGGCGGCGACCGCACCGCCGTCGCCCAGCGCCTCGGCCGGGACCGGGCGCGGCGCCGTACGGGCGGGGGTGTCGACGCGCGCGACGCGCACGAGCCCGGAGGCGATGGGCAGGTCGGCGGCGTCGTCGGCGAGCTCGGTGTCGTCGGCGCCCTCGAGGACGACGGCGTGGCTGGTGACGTCGGTGAGGGTCCGCTCGACCCAGGTGGAGGCGGCCAGGCCGGAGACCTCGACCTCGTCGTCGGGCAGCGTGAAGGTGACGCTCGCGCCGCCGCGGACGACGACGCGCACCGTGGTGCCCTCGTGGCCGAGCAGCACGAAGCCCGGGAGGTCGCGCAGGCCGGAGGTGATGAGGGCGTCGAGCACCTCGTCGAAGCCCGCTCCGTCGTCGACGAGCGCCCACAGCGCGGCGACGCGGCGCTTCTCGCTCGGCGGCAGGAGCACCGAGGCGCCCGTGCCGAACACGGCGAACCAGGAGCCCGGCCGGTAGGACCGGGCGACGGCGCCCGTCGTGCTCACGTGCTCTGTCATGGCAGTGCTCCCAGCTTCTCCTCGAGACTCTGCTGCTGCTGGGCCGAGTCGTAGACCTGCCCGGACCGCGCCAATCCCACCACATCGACCACGACCGCCGTGGCGTTGTCCTGGCCACCGGCCTCCACCGCGGCCGCGACCACCCGCTCGGCGGCGTCGCGGGGGTCGGGGGTGTCGCGCAGGATCCCGGCGATCGCCTCGCCGTCGATCATGCCGCTCACCCCGTCGCTGCAGAGCACGATCCGCTCGGCGGACGCGAGCGGCAGCAGGAAGAAGTCGGGCTGGTCGAAGCCCGGCCCGCCCAGCGCACGCGTGATGACGTTGCGCCGGGGGTGCGTCGCCATCTCGGCGGCGCTGATGTGGCCGGCGTCGAACATCTCCTGCACGACCGAGTGGTCGATGCTCACCTGGTCGAGGTCGCCGTCGCTCAGCTTGTAGATGCGGGAGTCGCCGAGGTTGGCCAGCAGCCACTTCGGCACCCCCTCGTCCTCCACCACGAGCGCGACGACGGCGGTGGTGCCGGAGTACCAGTCGGGCTGGCCGGCCGTGCGCATGTCCTCGGCCCGCTCGAGCAGCCGGCCGTGGCAGGAGCGCAGCGAGGCGATGACGAGCTCGGCGCCGCGCTCGGCGTCGCACGCGGCGTCGGTCAGCAGCGCGAACTCCTCGACCACCATGCGGCTCGCGACGTCGCCGTCGTCGTGGCCGCCCATGCCGTCGGCGACGACGAAGACGGGGGGCTGGGCCAGGAACGCGTCCTGGTTGGTGGCGCGCACCCGGCCGACGTCGGTCGCGGAGCCGTAGTGCAGCTCGACCTCGTTCACCGAGCCGTCCCCCCGGTTCCTCCGACGCTCGCGCGCTCGACCAGTAGCGTGAGGGGGATGTCCGCAGCAGCCACGCCTCCCCCGGCGTACCGGAGCCTCGCCGACCAGCTGCGCAGCTGGTCGGACGAGCAGCTCACCCGTCTGCTCCACGCACGACCCGACCTCGCCACTCCCGCTCCCCACGACTCGGGCCAGCTCGCGTCGCGAGCGGCCACCCGTGCATCCGTCCTCCGCGCCCTCGACCGGCTGGACCGGTGGGAGCTGCTGGTCCTGCATTCCCAGGTGCTCGTCGGGCAAACCCCCGCATGGACGGCCGCCGACGTGCTGGGCGTGACGCTACCGAGCGACCGCTCGCGGGTGGACGCCGCGCTCGCGCGGCTCGTCGACCAGGCGCTGCTGTGGCAGTCCCCCGACGGCCTGCGCCCGCTCTCGACCGTCCCCGACGCGCTCGGTGTCGGCCCCGTCGAGACGCGCGTGCCGCTCGAGCCGCTGACCGCCGACGCGCTCGCGCCCGACGCGGTGCGCGCGGGCCTCGCGGCGCTGTCCGAGCCGGCCCGGGCCCTGCTCGACCACGTGCACGCGCACGGCGGGCGGGGCACGACGAAGGAGGACCTGCGCGACGCCACGGCCCCGAGCACCCCGGTCACCGAGCTCGTCGCCGCCGGCCTGCTGCGGCCCCGCGGCACCGGCGAGGTCCGGGTGCCCGGCGAGGTGGGGGTGGTGCTCGGCACCGGGATCGCCGTCGACGACCTGACCGCGCCGCCGCTGGCGACGTCGACCCGCGACGCCGCCGTCGTGGACCGCGCCGGCGCAGGCGCCGCCTTCGAGCTGGTACGGCGCACCGAGCTGCTGCTGGACACCTGGGGCACGCGCCCACCCGGGCTGCTGCGTGCGGGCGGGCTCGCGGTGCGGGACCTCCGGGCCGCGGCCGCGGCCCTGCAGGTCGGCGAGCCGGAGGCCGCGCTCGTCGTCGAGGTCGCCCACGCCGCCGGGCTGCTCGCCGAGGGCGTCGACGGGGACGGGGACCCGGTGTGGGTGCCGACCGACGCGTACGACGCGTGGGTCACCCGCGACGTGGCCGCCCGCTGGCTCGTGCTGGCGCAGGCCTGGCTGGACTCGTCGCGGCTGGTCGGCCTGGTCGGGCGGCGCGACGAGCGCACCCGCAAGGCCGCCAACGCCCTCGAGCCCGACCTCACCCACCCGGTCGCGGCCGAGACCCGCCGTACCACCCTCGACGTGCTGCTGCGCGAGCTGCCCGCCGGCGAGGTGCTGGCGTCGGGCACGGGACCGGCCTCGGTGGTCGCCCACGTGCGGTGGCTGCGGCCGCGGCGCCCGCCGCTGCGCGACGAGGTCGTCGTGTGGTCGCTCGAGGAGGCGGCCGTGCTCGGTCTCGTCGCCCTCGGGGGCCTCACCACGGCGGCGCGGGCCGTGCTGGCCGACGACGGCGAGCGGGGCGTCGCCGCCCTCGACACTCTGCTGCCCGACCCGGTGGACCGCGTGCTGCTGCAGGCCGACCTCACGGCCGTCGCCCCCGGGCCGCTGGAGGCCGAGCTGGCGCGCCGGCTGCAGCTCGTCGCCGACCTGGAGTCGGCGGGCGGCGCCGCGGTCTACCGCTTCTCGGCCTCGTCGGTGCGGCGCGCCTTCGACGTGGGCTGGAGCGCCTCGGACGTGCACGCGTTCGTCGCCGAGGTGTCGGCGACCCCTGTCCCGCAGCCGCTCACCTACCTCGTCGACGACGTCGCCCGCACCTTCGGCACCCTGCGGGTCGGCCACGCCGAGGCGTTCGTGCGCACGGACGACGAGACGGCGCTGACCTCCCTGCTCCACGACCCCCGGGCTGCGTCGCTCGGGCTGCGGCGGATCGCGCCGACGGTGGTGGTGAGCGCCGTACCCATCGACGTGCTGCTGCCCCGCCTGCGCGAGCTGGGCACGGCCCCGGTGGTCGAGGCGCCCGACGGCACGGTGCGGGTGGCGCGACCCGACGTGCTGCGGGCCCGCGTGCCCCGCACGCGGCGGGTGGCGGGCGCGAGCGCGGCGCGGGAGGCCGCGCACGCCTC